>JAMCZX010000018.1 GCA_023485205.1 Candidatus Omnitrophota bacterium
AGGTGAAGTAGATGAAGGTACCGCAGCAAACAAAATAATAAATATTATAAAATAGAGTAGTAATTTAATGTAATAGTAGGAGAAAATTATGCCAAGAAGAAAGATAATAATAAAAAGAAATTTGGTAAAGGACCCTAAATATGGAGACTATGAAGTTGAAAAATTTATTAATTCTCTTATGATTAAGGGGAAAAAAAGTCTTGCCAGAAGCAAATTTTATAAGGCTCTGGATATTCTAAAAGAGAAAATGAAAGATGACGGCTTTGCAATTTTTAAAAAAGCCCTGGAAAATGTAAAACCTAAACTTGAGGTAAGACCAAGAAGGGTTGGAGGCGCAACATACCAGATCCCTCAGGAAGTTCCTTCCCATAGAAGTACAGCACTGGCAATTAGATGGATTTTACAGTCTATAAGAGCAAGGAAGGGAAAATCATTAGAAGAAAAACTTGTGGATGAACTGATGGAAGCCAGTAAAAATGAAGGACCCAGTGTAAAGAAAAAACAGGAAACACATAAAATGGCAGAATCAAATAGGGCTTTTGCCCATTATAAATGGTAATACTAAAGAAAGACTTATTATAAATGAAACAAAATATTCAAAAAATAAAACAGAACGATTTTTTTACTATGACAGAAATTGAAAAAATAAGAAATATAGGCATTATTGCTCATATAGATGCCGGGAAAACCACTACAACAGAAAGATTGCTTTATTATACAGGAAGAATTTCAAGAATCGGTGAAGTAGATGAAGGGACAACTACTATGGACTGGATGGACCAGGAAAAAGAAAGAGGAATAACTATTACTTCTGCGGCCACAACCTGTTATTGGAAAGATTATAAAATTAATATTATTGATACTCCGGGTCATGTTGATTTCACAGCAGAAGTTGAAAGATCTCTTCGGGTATTAGATGGAGTTATAGGAATTTTTTGTGGTGTAAGCGGTGTTCAACCTCAAAGTGAAACTGTATGGAGACAGAGTGAGCATTATAAAATTCCTAAAATTATTTATATTAATAAACTTGATAGGGTTGGTGCTGATTTTTTAAAAGTTGTACAGGAAATAGAAAAAGATATGGGTATAACTTGTCTTATTCTACATCTTCCAATTGGGAAAGAAAATGAATTTAAAGGTATTGTAGATATTATTGAAAATCATGCTATATACTATTCTACAGATAATGAAAATAATGCCCGTATTGAACCTGTTCCTGAAGACATGAAACAGGAAGTTGAATTTTATAAAACACTTCTTCTTGAAAGACTTTCTGAAATTGACCACAATATTATGGAAAAATATCTTGAAGAAGAGCCAATAGAAACTTTATTAATTAAAAATGCCATAAGAAAGGCTACGCTTGAAAGGAAATTTTTCCCTGTATTTTGCGGCTCATCATTTAAAAATAAAGGGGCAAAATTGCTTTTAGATGCAATTATTGATTATCTTCCTTCTCCTATTGACAGAGGGGAGATTATAGGGGAAAATCCTGAAACTGAAGGAATAGAAAAAAGATATCCTGATATTAAGGATAAAATTTCAATTCTTGCGTTTAAACTTTTTAATGATATACATTTTGGTCATCTTGTTTATGCAAGAATATATTCAGGTGAATTAAAACAGGGTTCAAAATTATATAACTGGACAAGAAATAGAAAAGAAAGAGTTTTAAAAATTTTAGAAGCACATGGAAATCGTTATACAGAAATTGAATCTGCAAAAGCAGGAGATATTGTGGCGATTGTAGGATTAAAAGGAACATATACCGGTGATACTCTTGCTCCTGAAGAAGACCCTGTTATTCTTGAAAAAATGCAATTCCCTGAGCCTGTTCTGACTATGGCTGTAGAACCAAAGACAAAAGCGGATTCCGAAAAAGTTTTTCAGTCCCTTATAAAATTATCTGAAGAAGATCCAACATTTAAGCTTCGTGTTAATTCAGAAACAGGTCAGACAGTTATTTCCGGTATGGGGCAACTTCATATTGAAGTACTTATTGAAAAAATGAGAAGGCAGTATAATGTTGATGCCAAATTAGGTAGACCTGAAGTTGCATATAAGGAAACCGTGACAGGAGAAGCAATAGGAGAAGGTAAATTTATCAAACAATCAGGTGGGAGAGGTCATTACGGACATGTTGTTTTAAAAATTAAACCATCCACTGAAGAAACAGATTTTATATTTAAAAGTGAGCTAAAAGGGGAAGTTATACCAAAAGAATTTCTTCCATCAATTAAATCAGGGGTAAAAGAATCAGTTGAAACCGCTGGATTTTATGGATATCCTGTAATAAATGTTGAGGTTTCAGTTATAGATGGTTCTTTTCATCCTGTTGATTCAAATGATATCGCCTTTAAAATAGCGGCTTCAATAGCTTTTAAGGATGCATTGAAAAAAGCAAAACCGATTCTTTTGGAACCGATTATGAAAATAGAAATTACTACACCTCAGGAATTTCTTGGGGAAATAATATCAGATTTTAATACAAGAAATGGTAAAATTGAAAAAATGGAAGATGCCGGGAACTATAAGATTATCAATGGTTCTATTCCTTTAAGAACAATTTTTGATTACACTACTATTATAAGGTCATTGACACAGGGAAGAGCAAGTTATATAATAGAACCTTCTTTTTATCAAAAAGTACCGGATGAGTATTTAAAAAATATAATAGAATAAAGAGAAAATTTAATGGAGGGAGAAGACAATGGCAAAGGAAAAATTTATAAGAAGTAAGCCTCATGTAAATATAGGTACAATAGGTCATGTAGACCATGGAAAGACGACACTAACCAGTGCGATAACATACATATTATCAAAGACAAAGAAAGCCAATTTTTTCAAATATGAAGATATAGACAAAGCTCCTGAGGAAAAAGAGAGAGGATTAACGATACAGATAGCGCATATAGAATATGAGACAGACAAGAGGCATTATGCTCATATAGATTGTCCTGGGCATGCAGATTATATAAAGAACATGATAACAGGAGCTGCGCAGATGGATGGAGCTGTATTAGTGGTAAGTGCGCCGGATGGGCCTATGCCGCAGACGCGGGAGCATATATTGTTAGCCAGACAGGTAGGAGTGCCTGCGATAGTGGTATTTATGAATAAGATGGATATGATGCAGGATAAAGAGTTAATAGACTTAGTGGAGTTAGAGATAAGGGAGTTATTAAGCAAGTATGAATTTCCAGGTGATGAGATACCTATAATCAAAGGGTCGGCAGTAGAGGCATTAAAAAGTGAGACAGGAGACAGGACAGATGAGAAAGCAAAATGTATATGGGAGTTAATGGATGCGATAGACAGTTATATACCTACGCCGGTAAGAGCGATAGACCAGCCATTTTTATTAGCAGTGGAGGATGTATTTACAATAACCGGAAGGGGAACAGTGGCGACAGGAAGAGTAGAGAGAGGAAAGGTAAAGGCAGGGCAGGAGGTAGATGTGGTAGGATTAAAGGATGGGATAAGCAAGACAGTCGTAACCAGTATAGAGATGTTCAGGAAGATATTAGATGATGCTGAGGCAGGGGACAATGTAGGGTTATTATTAAGAGGTATAGAGAAGGAGCAGATAGAGAGAGGGATGGTAATATCAGCGCCAGGTAGTATAACGCCGCATAAGAAATTCAAAGCGCAGGTATATATATTAAAGAAAGAAGAAGGAGGAAGGCATACGCCATTTTTCAATGGATACAGGCCTCAATTTTATTTTAGGACGACAGATGTTACAGGGAATGTAAAATTACCGCAGGGAGTGGAGATGGTAATGCCAGGGGATAATATAGAGGTGGAAGCAGAATTAATAATGCCAATAGCAATGGAGAAAGGATTAAGGTTTGCTATCAGGGAAGGAGGAAGGACAGTAGGTGCTGGAGCAATTTCTGAAATTATTGAATAATAAATATAAATAAAAAACTTCTCACTTT
>JAMCZX010000032.1 GCA_023485205.1 Candidatus Omnitrophota bacterium
ACTTGATGGTAAAAAAAATGATGAGAATATTACTGCGGCTCCTGCTAATACTATTTTAGATTTTAAATTTTTCATATATATCCTTTCTTACTTGAGTTAAAAAAAGTTGATAAGATTTTTATTGCAAGTTAATAATAATACTTTATATTTTTTTTGTCAAATTTATTTTTAGCGTTAAAATTTTTAATATTCTTTTTTATTGCAACTTAATAATTTAAAAAATGATAAAAACAATTAAATACTTAATTATATTTTTACTTATTATAGGAGGACTCATTACTTATTTTTTCCTGCATTTACATAAAGAAAAAAATAAATTCTTGTTCCAATCTCCCGGGAAATATCCGCAAAGAATAATATCTTTGGGGCCTACTATTACCCAGGACCTTTTTCTGTTGGGTGTGGGAAATAAAATTGTTGGAGATACTATATATGATGTAAAGCCTCCACAGGCAAAATTTATTAAAAAGGTAGGTTCAGTGGTGGAAATAAATGTTGAAAAAATAGTCAGTTTGAAACCTGATATAGTATTTGCCACTTCACTTACCAGCCCTAATCAAAAAGAAGAACTAAAAAATCTTGGGATAAGAGTTGTAACCTTTTCAGAACCAAAAAATTTTAATGGAATATGCAGACAATTTTTGGAAATTGGAAAAATTGTAGGAGAAGAAAACAAAGCAGAAAATATTATTGAAAAATCCAGAAAAGAAGTTTCTGAAATAAAAGAAAAAATAAAACATTTACCAAAAAAAAAGGTATTTATAGAACTTGGGGATAATCCTTTATTTACTGCAAGTGGTAATACCTTTATTAATGATTTCATTAAATTTGCTGGAGGAATAAATATTGCACAAAATGCAGGTTCAGGAATATACAGTCGGGAAGAGGTAATAAAACAAAATCCTGATGTGATTATAATTGATAATATGGAAATCTTTTTTAAAAATGAGAAAAAAATATGGGAAAAATATAAAACAATAAATGCAGTGAAAAATAATAAAATTTTTGGAATTAATCAATACCTATTAAGCAGTCCCACACCAGAAAACTTTCCCAAGACTCTAAATAAAATGGTATTCTTCATTCAGAGTGAAAAATTATAAGGACAAAACAGCCGTAGTGGTGAACCCAATAGTTCAAACCCGTCTTCAAAGAACAATGCTAATCGGGGCCGACGGGATTTGGCGCCCCTCGCTCCCACTACGCTCGGGGTCGGCCACTCGCTGAGGATTGTTGCGTTCACTCACAATCCTCTGACTTCGCTCTCTTCAAATCCCTTTTTTTTCGGAGAATGCTAAACGGGGCCGACGGGATTTGAACCCGCGATCTTCGGATCGACAATCCGACATGTTAGAACCACTGCACCACGGCCCCAAAATTTTCAAATCACATAAAAGCCATACTCTCAAGTCTTTTTATTCTTTCTTCTGTTGGTGGATGTGTCGCAAATAAAGATAGCATACTTTTTTTAGTAAATGGATTCATAATATAAAGATGGGTTGTGGCAGGATTTGCGTTATTCATTGGTTCCCTTGCTATACCTCTGGATATTTTTCTTAATGCATTTGCAAGGAATAATGGATTTCCACAAAATTTTGCTCCTGTTTCATCTGCCAAATATTCTCTATTTCTTGATATGGCAAGTTGAATCATTGTTGCTGATAGAGGAAGAAGAATCCCCAAAACAACCAGAGAAACAATATTCTCATCTTCATTCCTCCCGCCCAATCCTCCAAATATTGCACCCCACCTGACCATAAATCCTATCATTGAAATAGCGCTTGCAATTGTTGCTGCTATTGTAGCAATTAAAATATCCCTGTTTTTTACATGTGATAGTTCATGACCGATTACACCTTTTAGTTCATCTTTATTCAAAAGGTCTAAAATTCCATGAGTAAATGCTATTGATGCATGTTGTGGGTCTCTTCCTGTGGCAAAAGCGTTTGGACTATCATTGGGGATTATATAAATCTTTGGCATTGGCAGACCAGCGACAGACACCACTTCGCCAACAAGATGGTATAAATCAGGAGCTTCTTTCTCTGAAACTTCCCGGGCATGGCTCATTTTAAGAACAAGTTTATCTCCCTTGAAATAAGAAAAAGCATTCATTGCCAAAGCAAAAACAAAAGCAATGATTATCCCATTTTCCCCCCAATAACTACCAATCCATATTAATAATACTGAAAGAACCCCAAGTAAAAATACACTTTTAAATTTTGCACCCATTTTTTATCTTCCTCCTACTCTTATATTATATTTTTTTAATTTTTTATAATAATATATTATATCATAAATATTGGAGGAATAAAAAATCAAAATGGAAAATGATACTATTTGTGCAGTTTCTACGCCCCTTGGAATAAGTGGAATTGGTATTATAAGGATTAGCGGCCCAGATACCTATAGGATTATACAAGAAATTTTTCAACCAAAAAATAAAAAAGTATCTCTAAATAAATGGAAAAGCCATACAGTAAAATATGGATATATTATTGATGGCAATAAAATTCTTGATGAGGTTCTTGTAACTATAATGAAACATCCCAAAAGTTATACCAGAGAAGATATGGCAGAAATTGGATGTCATGGAGGACTTGCTGCTATGAAAAGCATATTAAGCCTTTGTTTATCCAGAGGAATAAGACTTGCAAGTCCAGGGGAATTTACCAAAAGAGCCTTTTTTAATGGAAGAATTGATATAACACAGGCAGAGAGTGTTATGAATATTATCCTGGCCCAAACAGAAAAATCCCTTGAAATTTCAATAAAACAACTAAGTGGAGCATTATCAGAAAAAATACAAAATCTAAGAACCAAAATTTTCAACCTTCTTGTTGAATTAGAAACAATGATAGATTTTGCTGAAGAACATGCCATTAAAGAAATACAACCAGATATCAAAGAATCTATAAATATAATATATAAGAATGCAGAAAGTATTTTAAAATCAGGACAGTCTGGTAAAATTTTTACTGAAGGCATCAAAGCAGCAATTGTAGGAAAACCAAATGTTGGGAAATCAAGTCTTCTTAATCTTCTTACCCAGGAAGAAAAAGCCCTTGTTTCAGAAATACCAGGAACAACAAGAGATGCCATAGAATCTGTTATTTCTATAAAGGGCATACCTTTAAAGATAATAGATACTGCAGGAATAAGAAATCCTGAAGGAATAATTGAAAAAATGGGCGTGGAAAAAGCAAAATCATGGATGGAAAAGGCAGAAATTGTTTTACTGATTCTTGATGGAAGCCAATCTATTGATGCACTTGATATAGAACTTATGAAAAATCTTAAAAACAGGCAATACCTTGTTGTTATAAATAAGACTGATCTTCCTTTTAAAATAGATACAAAAGAAATTGAAAGATTTACAAACGAAGAAAAAACTATAAAAATTTCTGCAAGGACAGGTTATGGCATTAATACTCTCTATGAAAAGATATATCAGTTGATTGAAAAAGGCTCAGGAACCCTTAAAGACCCTGAATTTTTCTTAAATATTCGACAGGAAACAATACTTAAAAATATTCTAAGTAATCTTATAGAGACTCAAAAACTTGTCAATGAAAATTTTTCTTTAGATATTATCTCAGAACAAATAAAATTTTGTCTATTGGATATAGACATCATTACAGGGAAAAATCTATCAGATGAGATTATTGATTCAATATTTGAAAAATTTTGTATTGGAAAATAACTCTATTGAATTTTCCCCAATATTATTAAATATGCTAAAATAAAAGAATATAAAAACATGAAAAAATATGTTAGCGAAGAACAGGAATGGTTAAAAATGAAACCATTGGAAAGAATAAAGGAATCCGGCAAATT
>JAMCZX010000001.1 GCA_023485205.1 Candidatus Omnitrophota bacterium
GATATAACGGATATTTTTATTATTTTATTTCCATTTTCAAGATAGAGATCATAATCACCAGAATACTTTTTATCAATTTCTTTTGACGGCTTTTTGAACCTTGCGTCAATGTCAATCAAATGTTTTTGAGCCCAAATTTCACCAAACACACGGGGTGAAATGTTATAAAGGTTTAGATAAGGATTGGTATTAACATAAGCATTTCTTAATTTCTCGTATTCTTCAAAAGCAATAATTTTCTTATTAAGTAAATACATTAAACGATACTCATATTCGTTGAACGGATATATTGATTTCAAACCGCTTAAACGGGCCAGCAAAAATTTTTTACTTTCTTGCGGTAATTCTTTAATCCACTCTTCAAGTTTTTTATCTAAATTCTTTTTATCCATATTATTTAAATTAAATCTAACAATGTTGGCGGTCCCAACAATTGCTCATCATTTACTAAAATTTTCCCGTATTTTAAAATTTTTGTCCTACCCCAGCCGGTTTCTCCTGTTCGTCTATAATGAAGCAATCTTGCAACCATTATTTTACAATAAACAGGGTTTATATCCATCGTATAACATTTTCTTTTACTTAATTCTGCTTGTAATAAAGTAGCGCCAGAATGACCGAAAAAATCTACGACAACATCGCCTTTATTGCTGCTTGCTTCAATAATTCTTTTTACGGCTTTAAGGGGTTTTTGAGCAAAGCAACCTTCTACATTTTCGTGCATTAAATAAAAAACCTGCTGTATATCGTGCCAAACATTCCCTGCCCTGATTGTCAAAGATTTACTGCGTTCAAAGTTTTCCGTCACTTTGCCGTTAACTTCTTTATAATATCCTTTTGTTTTTTTAGGTATATCCGTATATTCAGATTGAACATTAAAAATTGGTTCGCCTTTTATGTAATAAAGTAATTCTTGCCGGATTGCCATCCAGTTTTTTTGCGTTCCATATCCTCGTTGATTTCTCATTGTTATAAAATTTCTAATGCTAACAGGTTTATTTCTCATCATAATAATAAAGTCTGGGAGTGGTTGTAAAGCATTTCTAATATCCGCACCAAGCCAAATATAAAGAGATGAGTTTTTATCAAGAATATCTATCGTATTATCAACCCAATTTTCACTCCAATTAATATATTTGTTTAAAGGTAAATTACCAAATTCATCGTTTATATCGACATTATATGGCGGGTCATGAATAGCAAGAATTGCTTTTTTGTTCTGCATCAAATTTTTAACATCTTCATTTTTTGATACATCAAAACAACCAATTTTATGGCCGCTAATCGGGTCTTCCCAAATAACGCCATACTCAAAATCCGGTATTTTTTTAACTGCTGTTTTGGTACTTATTTTTTTATTTTGGACAATTGGCATAGAAATGCTAATCTGGGGAACTAGGATTTGGCGCCCCTCGCTTTCACTACGCTCGGGGTCGGCCATTCGCTGACATTCCTACACCCACTCGGAATGTCTTACTTCGCTCTATTCAAATCCTAAATTTCAAAGAAGATTGTTAATCTGGGGGACTAGGATTTGAACCTAGACACTCAGATCCAGAGTCTGATGTCCTACCGTTAGACGATCCCCCAAAGTTGTGTTTTTTATGCTTTACTTCTCAGTTTTACCTTGTAATCTTTCCCTGCTTTTGTAAGAATAACATGCCCTTCTCTTGCAAGCCATCCGATACTCATAAAAACCACATCTCTGGGTTTATCAATTTCCTTTATAATCTTTGAAAAATATGCTTCACCATGTTTATCAAGATAATGCCAGATATCCCCTGCAGTAAAACCTATTTCAGTAATCATTGTTTTTCCCCCCTTTTTATTTTGGAGTGAACATTATCTATTTTACCAATCTGATTTTTTTATTAAAACTTTTACATTTTGGGCATTGGGTAATTCCCTGGCCGCTGCTGTTTATATAAGTAAAAAAACATAATGGACATTCCCATAAATAAAACTCTTTCTTCATAAAATTTTTTTCTTTTTTCCGCTGGATTTCAATTCTTAACCATAAACATAAAATAAGTATGCTTATAAAAAAATAGATTGCAACTGCAACATTATATCCAATTTTTATCATATCAGTCTGTATTAGAATCTAAGTAAGGGGATTCCCCCTGTTTTTCTATTTATATATGATACGTATTGATAAGTTTTTGAAGATTTTATACCACTACTTCCAACCTGGTTTTCTCCAGTATATAAAGTCTGTATATTTTGAGGCAGAATATTTAAAATCTCTGATTTTATATTTTGGACAACAGGGGTGTTCTTATTTTTAGTGGAAGTTATTGCCCGGTTATGTACAGTATAATCTTTTGCAAACATATTATTTATAGACGACATAGTTGTAATCCGGTTTTTGGTAATAAAGCTGCCCTCCGGGTTCAAAGCCAAAAATATATTTTTATTTTCTTTTTGATTGTTTCTGATATTCCTTTTATTTATTTTTGTATTAAATTCTTTTGATAACGTCCTGATTGTCTGATTAGACATGGCAATCTCTTTTAAATTTGTTATATTTTTATTTTTCTGTCCATAAAATGAAACTAAAGTATAATTACCGGAAACGTATTGCCCCTGTGGTTTTTTTACCCGGAGAGAAAAAAGAGGTAAAGCCACCAAATAAATAAATATAGAATATAATAAAATTCTTAAAAGCATCTTATTGTTTTTTTGTTTCATAATTCCCCCTGTATTATAAGGTTGATATGGCTATGTTGTTTATGCCTGATTTATGAACCATATCTATAACTTTAACCATTATACCATTAGGAGTGCTGTTTTGTCCCTTTACTATTACAAGTGTCTTCCCTTTAAAATTTTTAAGAAAAGAACCAACTGCCTCTAAAGGTATTTCTTTGCCTTCTGAAGAAATCCTTCCTGTAGAGGAAACGTCAAGAAAAATTTTATTTGTCCATTTTTTTACCTGTGCTATTTTGGAAACTTTAATGTTAAGAACCGGTTGCGCAATAAAACCCGTCATCATTATAAAATAAATCATTATCAAAAGCACAATATTAACAAGTGGTATAAAATTTATTTCACCTTTTATAATTTCATAATGCTTTTGAAATTTCATTTTATAGATTCCTCGTAAATATTCCAGGTATAATTTACTTTCTGAAGTAGGAAATAAGTTCCGGATTGCTCTTCTCTTCTTTGTAAAAACGTTCTTTCAAACAAAGTCTCAAAGACAATCCAAACTTATTTCAAACACCGTTCTACTTGAGTATTTACAATTTCTCTGTTTCCTCGTTAGCCCTTAAAAAAATCAGGACGTCAATTATTTTGGATGAAGCCCGTTCCATTTCTGCTATAATCTTATGGACCCAATTAACAAGATAATTATACCCGATATATGAGGGGATAGCAACAGATAAGCCCGCCACAGTGGTCAGTAGCGCCTCCCACATACCTTTGGAAAGGTCATGCATTGTTACTGCCGCTCCTTTGGTATCAATAATCATAAACGTTTTTATAAATCCTGCTGATGTCCCGAGAAATCCAAGAAGCGGTGCTATTGTTGCAATCGTAGCAAGAATCCCGAGATATTTTTCAAGACTTAAAACCTGGTATTCAGCCTCTTCTTTTATAGCCTCTTTAACTTCGTCAATACTCCTGTCAGATTTTAAAATCCCCGCTTTAATAATAGCAGGTGTGACTCCCGGGGAAGTATCGCATAAATTCACGACCTCTTTTATTTTTTCAGATTTTAAGGTTTTTTCCACTTTTTCAAGAAAATATTCTGAATTTATTTCAGACTGGTGTAAAGAAATAATCCTTTCAATAATTATGGATATAGCAAGAAGTCCACAAAAAATAATGGGAATCATAATAATTCCACCATGAATAGTCAGCTGCCATAAATTCATCATATAGTCCTCTTCATATGTGGATTATATTATATCATTTACTTAGGATAAGTAAATATTCACTAAGGACAGTGTTTTCGAGTCAAAGACGAGCCAAACTTATTTATAACTTGTTTAAATTTTTTAAAAAAATATGAGGGGAAGAATTTTTTTCTTCCCCTCATTTTGTAGTTAAGTTTATATCTTTGGTTTATAACCTTACTACATTGATGGCCTGAAGACCTTTTTTGCCCTGGGTTACTTCAAATTCAACCGCTGAGCCTTCTTCCAATGTTTTATATCCATCTCCACCGATTGCAGAGTAATGAACAAAAACATCTTCGCCATTTTCCCGTTCAATAAACCCATAGCCTTTGGTATTATTGAACCACTTCACCTTGCCTTTTTCCTTCGACATCTTTTCCCTCCTTTTTCAACCCAAAATACAAAAATGTAGATTGGGGTAATAAAATAACTATTCTATATTTTCCATTACTTCAAGTATTCTGTCAAGTCTAAATTTTCTTTCATCTTTTTTAAGAGGACAAAATCCAATGAGATATATGTAATTACCGCTTATACTTATTTCCTTGGGCTGTATATTTCTTACCGATACATTTCCATTTCTGTCAATATACCTGAATACAACAGGGGTTTTGTTTTTTAATGCATCAAGAAGCCAAAAAGGTAAAACATTATTCAACTCCGGGGACAACGAGGTAATACTGTTTTGTGTTATTAAAAGCTCACTGAATTCTTTGGTCTCTTTCAGGTTCTTCCATAATATCTCCATCAGTCTATAGGCTGAAATTGCATCATTATATGCCCTGTGTAATTTATCTACAGGTATAGAAAAACGGGAAACAAGATCTCCTAAAGAGTTGCTCTGGAAATTAAAATATTTTCTTGCTATTAAAAGTGTATCAATCACTTCGTTTTGTAATCTTGGAAATCCGCATAATTCCATTTGATAGTTCAAAAAAGATAAATCAAATGCAGCATTATGAGCAAGAATTGGCTCATTCGTGTTTAAAAAATTCACAATATCCCCGGCAATCTCTTTAAACGTTGGTGAACTGTTTATCATTTCATTTGTTATTCCTGATATTAAAGTTGCAGCTGGAGATATGGATTTTTCCGGATTTATGAGAGATACGAATTTATCAAAAATTTTGCCGTTTTTTATCTTTAAAATAGCAATTTCACATATTCTTTCCCCATTTTCAGGAAAAAGCCCCGTAGTTTCAATATCAATAGCAATAAGTAAAGGTATTTCTTTTATCATCCAACAAGTTTTACGTATTTTTCTGTATCACTGTCAAATTTCTCTTTGCATCGTGGAGAACAGAAATAATACGTTTTTCCATCTTTCTCTGATTTATTTTTTGTTTCTTTTTTCAGGTTTACCCTGCATACCGCGTCTTTATACTTTTTCATAATTTTCCTCTTTATGTTATGCTCCAAATTTTTTCATCTTTAACGATGCCGCAAGAAGAATATACATTACGTTAATTGCAGGAAACGTTCCCATCAATCCCTTACCACACGTCCTTTCTGTAAATTTTTCAACGTCATCCGGCATAATATTAGGGGAAACAATGGATATTGGAACCGGATGCCATGAATGTCCCTTAAGAACAGAAGGCGTGGAATGGTCCCCGGCAATGGCAATCGCTTCAAATTTCAGTTTCAGTATTTCCGGCAGTTTTTCATCAAAATCCTCAAGAAAGGAAACCTTTTTTTCAAAGTTTCCATCTTCACCTGCACTATCAGTTTTTTTGTAGTGAAAATAAAAGAAATCGTAATTCTTATAATAATCCATAAGAGCATTAATCCTGTCGTGAAACGTTTCAAGTCCCTCAATAACGTCCATACCTACTAATTTTGAAAGACCTTTGTACATTGGATAGGATGCGATACAAACAGACTTTAAAAGATATTTTTCTTCAAACGTCCGGATTTGTGGAATTTTTGAAAAACCTCTTAATAGTATCGTTTTTGCTTTTGTTTCATGTTTTTTTAAAAGATACTCAACCTGTTTTATAAATTCCTCCAAAACCCCGGCAGTGAATTTCCCTTCATTACTTAATGGTTCTGTCTTTTCTATTGGAAGACCTTCCTTTTCAGGGTCATTTTCTGTTATTAGAGGGCTTAAATCCTTTCCTTTCAGAATAACTGCACATCTATGTTCCTTTACAGTCCAGATGCTGATTTCTATTCCCTTTATTTCTTTTATGTTTTCTGAAATAAGGGACACCAATCTCTGGTTTTCCTCTGTTGAAATTCTTCCTGCCCTTCTGTCAGTTACAATCCGCTTTTCATCAATTGTTGCAAAGTTACCTCTTATTGCAAGGTCCTCCCTGTTCAGATGCCTGCCTATACCGAGAGATTCCAGGACTCCTCTTCCTATCTGATGTTCAACAGGGTCATATCCGAAAAGAGACAGATGGGCGGGCCCGCTCCCTGGTGTTACTCCATGAAATACCGGAATCGTAAGTCCGCACGTTCCTCTTTTTGCAAAACTATGAAGATTTGGAATTTTTGCGGTTTCAAGTTCAGTAAGACCTGTATTTGGATCAGGCAATCCTCCTAACCCGTCAAGTACAACAAGCAGGAGCTTTTTATCATTTTTTTGAATAATCTCCGGCAGAATTTTTTCTATTTCCATTGTTTTATGATATAATATTTAATGCAGGATGTCAAAAGAAAGATGTTAAACAATAAAGTCAGAGAGAAATGTTATATATCGTAGCAACGCCTATAGGTAATTTGGAAGACATTACAATAAGGGCATTAAGAGTTCTGAAAGAAGCAGACATTATTGCCTCTGAAGATACAAGGGAAACAATGAATCTTCTCAGGCATTACCAGATTAGCAAGAAACTTATAAGCTATTACAGATGGAATGAAATGGAGAGGAGCAAAGAAATTATAGATCTTTTGCTTGAAGGTAAAAAAATTGCTCTTGTCTGTGATAGAGGGACACCCGGGATTTCGGATTCAGCACATATACTTGTAAAAAAAGCCCGGGAGGCAAACATACCTGTGGTTCCAATACCGGGTCCTTCGGCTTTAACTTCCGCCATATCGGTTTCAGGTTTTCCTGTCAATGAGTTTGGTTTTTTTGGATTTATTCCAAGGAAATCAGGTAAAAAGAAAAAATTTTTTGAAGCACTCAGGGAATATAAGCCTTACATAATATTTTTTGAGTCTGTGCATAGAATAGAAAAAACCCTGCAGACCCTTTCAACTATGTTTCCTGAAAGGGAAATGTGTATCTGCAGAGAGCTGACAAAAAAATTTGAGGAGGTTATATCAGCAGGAACAAATGAATGCAACAGTTACTATAAAAACAAAAAAATAAAAGGAGAGTTCGTAATTATTATGGAGGGGAATAAACATGTCTCTCAGGTTTTTTAGAAAAAAAAGAAACGTCAAGATAATAACGATTATAATCGGGGTTGTTACCATACCAGGATTTATTTTTTATGGAATGTCAATATCCGCCGGGTCTTCCAATAAAAATTATGCAGCAATTGTAAATGGGGCGCCTATAACTTTGCAGAACTACTATAGCGCGCTTGATAGATTAGAGCGCAGGTATAGTCAGATGCTCGGGCCCGATTATACAAAAAAAATAAATAATTCCCGGATGGAAAGGCTTGTTATCAACAATATGATTGATGAAAAAATTTTAGTCCAGCAGGCACGGAAGTATAATATAAAAGTATCTTCTGCTGAAATAATGAAAGCAATTGAATCCACCCCTCTATTCCAGAATAAAAAAGGTCAGTTTAGCAAATCAAAATTCAGTGAATATTTTTCAAACATGTCTCCACAACATATTAATAACATTGAAAATGGATTAAAACAGCAGATTATGTACCAGAAACTGAAACAGTTTATCGTAAGCCAGACAAACATTGTAGTGAATAATGCTGATTTAAAGCAATATATCACAAAAAAAACAAGTCCGAAAGAAATAGAACAAATAAGAAAGTTTGTTCTCCAGGAAAAAGAAAACCAGCTCTTTCAAAAATGGTTCAGCAACGTAAAGAGTCATTCAAAAATCCGGATTTTTATAGTAATTAAAAAAACCGCTCCTGTTAAAGAAACTGTGCCGCCAAAGAAAAATGCAGGGCAGAAAAAAAATGGCTAAATCTGAAACCGGAACTATTGAGCAGAAAATTCTTGAACAGGGTTATCAATTAGAGCTTCTTTATAAACTTGGCAAATCTCTCCAGGTTACTCTTGAGATTGATAAGATTGCTCATATTATACTTGTCAGTCTTACGGCCGGGGGCGCTCTTGGTTTTAGCAGGGCTGCTATTTTTTTCCTTAGTGAAGATGAAAAACACCTGGAAAATGGATATGGAATCGGCCCGTATGATGCACAGGAAGCCGGAATAATATGGTCTGAGTTGGATAAACAAAACTGCGCTCTTGAAGAACTTTTTGAAAACAGTCATGGAGAATACCTTAGAAAGCAGCCCTTTCCACAAAAAATAAAAGAGATTTCCATAAACCTTACAACTCTCCAGCCGGACAACCCTATAAAAAACGTTCTTGAAAATGGAAAAATATTAGATCTTAAACAGGGGGCATCTCTTCCTGCCCCGCTTTCTGAAATTTTTCATATATCTTCAGAGGTGATAGTTGCCCCCTTAATCATAAAAGATAAAATCTCCGGGGTCGTTATAGCTGATAATGCATTTCATTTCAGGATTATTGATAATTCCATAATTGATTTTCTTTTTATTATTCTTGTCCAGGCAGGACTTGCATTTGGTTATGCATTTGCTTATCAAAAAATCAAAAAAGACTTCCATAAGCTTGAAGAACTTAACCTGACGCTTGAAAACGTCAAGAATCAGCTTATAGCATGTGAAAGACTTGCCTCAATAGGAAAGATATCCGCCTATTTTGCACATGAACTCAGGAATCCTCTTGTAACAATAGGTGGATATGCCCTGCAATCTCTTGACCTTAACGATTATGACAAGATTAAAAGAAATTTAAGGGTTATAATCAATGAAATCAGCCGGCTGGAACTTCTTTATACCAATTTCCTGCAGTTTTCGTTTTTACAGCATCCCATGAAAGAGAAGATAAATCTTCTGAAAATGTTAAATGAATTAAAAATTTCCATTGAATTGCAAATCGCACAGAAAAATATAACCGTTTCTTTTGACGTACCTGATAATTTTATAATATTTGCAGATAAGGCGCAGCTAAATACAGCTCTTTTTAATCTTTTAGTAAATTCTATTGAAAGTATTAAAAAAGAAGGTTCTGTTACCATTAAAGCCTCTGAAGAAGATATAATGGCAAAGATAGAGATTTCAGATAATGGACAGGGTATTGAAAAAGATACCATGGACAAAATATTTATAGAATTTTTCACTACAAAAATGCATGGTATCGGATTGGGACTGACAATTACAAAAACTATCATAGAGGAATTACACCAGGGGAAAATGGAAATATATTCAGAACAGGAAAAAGGAACAAGGGTGGTCCTGTATATCCCGAGAATACCCATGGATTATAAAAATAACAAATAATAAAAACAAAGGAGGAAGTGATGCCCAAAAACATTTTAATGATAGAGGATGAGGAAAACCAGAGAATTCTTTATAAGGAAGAACTTGAAAAAGAAGGCTATAACATATTTACGGTAGAAGATGGACCTGCAGGATTGGAAATACTGGAAACACAGGACATTCATCTTGTCATCCTTGACCTTCGCCTGCCCAAAATGGATGGACTTGAAACAATGGGGAAAATATTGGGTAAGAGAAAGAATCTTCCTGTTATTATTTATACGGCATATCCCCATTACAAGACTGATTTTATAAGCTGGGCGGCAAATGCATATATTACAAAAAGCTCTGATTTGACTGAATTAAAAAATAAAATAAAGGAACTTATCAGTGGGTAAAGAAAAAATCATCACGCTGGTTCTTGCAGGGGGAAAAGGAGAACGGCTGTATCCCCTTACAAAAGACAGGGCAAAGCCTTCTGTTCCCTTCGGGGGCATTTATAGAATTATAGATTTTACGTTAAGTAATGCAATAAATTCAGGGTTAAGGAAGATATTCGTGCTTATCCAGTATAAATCATTTTCCCTGCAAAGACATATCAGGGAGGGATGGAATATTTTCAGCAGGGAAATTGATGAATTTATTGACGTGGTTCCCGCTCAAATGAGATTCAGTGAGGAATGGTACCAGGGGACTGCCGACTCAGTGTTCCAGAACATATACTTTTTAAATCAGGAAAAACCTGACATTGTCATTATTTTATCCGGGGACCACATATATAAGATGAACTATAGAAACATGCTCAGTTTTCATAAGGAAAAAAATGCCGACCTTACGATTGGCGTTTTTGAAGTTCCGTGTTCACAGGCTAACAGGTATGGGGTTCTTAAAATGGATAAGGATTTTCATATTACGGATTTCCAGGAAAAGCCTGCCCGGCCGGAGCCATCCCCGCTAAACCCGTCTATTTCAATTATATCTATGGGCATATATTGTTTTAATACGGAATCTCTTGTTAAAAGACTTTTTGAAGATGCAAAAAATCCAAATTCAACACATGATTTTGGGAAAGACATTATTCCCTTGATGCTAAATAAAGATAAGGTATATGCCTTTCCTTTTATTGATGAGAATAAAAAAGAAACCAAATATTGGAAAGATATAGGAACGATAGATGCCTATTATGAAGCAAATATGGACCTTATAAACGTTGACCCGTTACTTAATCTTTACGACAGAACATGGCCCATAAGAACATACCAGGAGCAGCTGCCCCCGGCCAAGACAGTTTTTTCCAGAGGGGACAGGGCCGGTATTGCAACAGATTCAATTATTTCCCCGGGATGTATTATAAGCGGGGCCAAAACTCATCGTTCTATTCTTTCACCATGGACAAAGCTTCATAGTTACTCCCAGATTGAAGACTCAATTATTTTATCGGACGTTCAGGTTGGAAGATACAGTAAAATTAAAAGGGCAATTATTGATAAAAATGTTATAATCCCGCCTAATACTGAGATTGGTTATGATACTGAATCAGATATGAAAAGATTTACTGTTTCCGAAAACGGGATAGTAGTAGTTGCCAAAAATTATTTATGGTAACAGAAGGAGGAACATGCCTCAATTAAGAAAAGACCCTGTTATAGGGGGATGGGTAATAATTTCAACAGAAAGACAACTGAGACCTACTGACTTTAGAGATATAAAGGAACCAACAGGAGAATCCAACAATAAATTTTGTCCTTTTGACGAAGGGAATGAAAACAAAACACCGCCGGAGATATATGCCATAAGAAAGCCATGGACACTTCCGGATACCACAGGATGGGACGTCAGGGTTGTATCAAATAAATATCCTGCCTTAAGAATAGAAGGCCCTCTCGGTAAAAAGGGAATGGGGCTTTTTGATTCAATGAATGGAATAGGCGCCCATGAAATAGTCATAGAAACACCCTCGCATAATGACCAGATGGAGGATTATTCTGCTGACCATCTTGAAAAAGTCATAAGTACATATCAGCAAAGAAGTTTAGACCTTAAAAAAGACCCCCGTTTTAAGTATATAATAATATTCAAGAATTTTGGAAAAGAGGCCGGAGCCTCTTTGCATCATTCTCATTCCCAGATTATAGCAACACCGGTGACCCCTAAAAGAGTCAAGGAGGAATTAGCCGGTTCCAGAGAGTATTATGAATATAAAGAAAGGTGTATTTTTTGTGACATAATAGATACTGAAACAGAAAGGGGGGAAAGGATTGTTGCAACAAATTCCGGTTTTATTGCAATTACACCGTTTGCCTCCATATCACCGTTTGAAATGTGGATTCTTCCATTGAATCACAATCCTGATTTTGATAAAATGGAGGAAATGGAAAGAAAAAGTTTTGCTGACATATTAAGGCTTGTTCTTAAAAAACTTAGCGTTGCATTAAAAAAGCCGCCTTATAATTTTGCCCTTCATTCAGCACCAAGCAGATTTTTAAGACCAGGTTACTGGCAGACAATTGACAGGGATTATCACTGGCATCTTGAGATAATACCCAGATTGACAAGCCTTGGTGGATTTGAATGGGGAACGGGTTTTTACATAAATCCCACTATGCCGGAGGATGCAGCAAAATTTTTGAGAGAATTAAAAATATGAAAGGGAGAAAAATGGATAAAAAAAAAGTTGCAATCGTAAGCTGTGAAATGGTTCCTTTGATGAAGGTAGGCGGGCTTGCTGACGTTACAGGCTCTCTCTATAAAAAATTAAACCAGTATTGTGACGTAAGCGTTTTCATGCCGGCATTCCCGCAGATAAAAAAAATTTTAAAGACTGAAAAAGTTTCTGATTTTACCGTTTCTTTTTCACCCGGAAGAAATGAAAAAGTCTCTTTTTTAAAATCCATGGACCCCAAATATCCTGCTTTATATCTCATTGATAATGAAATCTATTTTAACAGGCAGGAGCCTTATGGAAAATCAGGTGTGGATTATCCTGATAATCCTGAACGGTTCTCTTTTTTTTGCAAGGGTGTTCTTGAGGCCTGCAGACTTAACGGGCTCCAGTTTGACGTATTTCATTGCCATGACTGGCAGACAGCGCTTTTACCTCTTTATTTAAATGAATTTTACAATGACATCCACTCAAAATCTGTTTTTACAATACATAATCTTGCCTACCAGGGAAAATTTCCAAAAGAAAAATTTTCTCTCCTGGGACTGAATTGGAAATATTTCAATATGGAAGAATTAGAATTTTATGGGTCCGTAAACATAATGAAAGCAGGGATTATCCATAGTGAAATTATTACGACAGTAAGCCCTACCTACTCAAAAGAGATTCTTACGTCTGAATATGGATGTGGACTTGAAGGGCTTCTTTCAAAAAGAAAGGAATCCTTATACGGAATTATCAATGGTATTGATTACCAGCTCTGGAACCCGGTTTTTGACCCGTTTATCACCAAAAAATACAAAACAAGAAAAGCAAAGATTGAAAATAAAAAAGCCCTTCAGAAAAAATTAAACCTTTCTGTTGATGAAAAAATTCCGCTCCTGGGATTTGTAGGGAGACTTGTCCAGCAAAAAGGGACGGATTTAATCGTGGATGCAATAAAAAACATCATCGGGACAGAAACGTTC
This sequence comes from Candidatus Omnitrophota bacterium, assembly GCA_023485205.1. Next base: position 13,034 of record JAMCZX010000001.1, read on the forward strand.
CAGGTTGTGGTTCTCGGGACAGGAGAAGCAAAGTATGAAACCCAACTGAAAGAAATGGCTCTTAATTACCCGGGGAGAATATCCATAACCTTTCAATTCAACGACCATTTTGCCCGCCAGATTTATGCAGGAAGTGATTTCTTCCTTATGCCTTCAAGATTTGAGCCATGTGGCCTGGGCCAGCTTATAAGTATGAAATACGGGACCATTCCCATTGTAAGAAAAACAGGCGGACTTGCTGATACTGTAAAGGATTTTAACCAGGATGAAAAAACAGGGTGGGGTATTGTATTTGAAGAACCTGTATCTTCCGGGCTTCAGAAATCCATTCAAAAAGCCATTGATTTATATAATCACCAGGAATCTATGGATGTATTATTTAATAATGCAAGAAACCGTGATTTCTCCTGGAATCAATCTATCAAACAGTACTGGGAAATATATCAAAAAGCAGTGAACGTCTTAGTAAAATGACATATCTAAATATTCTATGGCATTTTCATCAGCCTTTGTATAGCAACCCATTTTCCGGCACACTGGATACATCAATAATTACTTTCAGGACGCTTTATAATTATTATCCCATGGCAATGTACCTGGAACATTTTCCTGAAGTAAAAGTTACCTGTAACCTGACATCCACACTTTTAAACCAGATTTATGGAATATCCAGGGGGGAAACAAAGGATTTGTTTCAATCAATGTTATCTGCTCAACCTGAAGAAGAAAGGATAAAGTCTTTCTGGAAGGAAATACCGTCACAGGTCAAGTCAAGGTATAACATTCCAAACAGAATTTACCGGAAATCAGGCGAAGGAAACATAAAAGAAAAAGAGCTTTTTGACCTTAAAATCTGGCTACATCTTTTTTGTTTTCATCCTTTTTTTGTCAAAAATGACATTGATATTGCCTCTCTTTTTCACAAAGGAATCGGATTTAATGAAAGCGACGCAAACTTAATCATCAGAAAAGAAAGGGAAATATTTACATCTGTAATTGAAAAGTATAAATACCTCCAGAAATCAGGCCAGATTGAAATCAGCACCACGCCTTTTTATCATCCAATCCTTCCGCTTATTTATGACATAAAATGCGCAAAACAGACTGAATCATCACTTTTTATCCCTGACATTAATTATTCTTATCCTGAAGATGCAAAGGTACAGATAGAAAAATCCATGACATTTTACCAAAAACTGTTTGAAAAAAAGGTAATGGGTATGTGGCCTGCGGAAGGAGCGGTAAGCAGTGAAATTTTAACCCTTTTTGCCGATAGTGGACTTAAATGGATTGCCACGGATGATTATCTTCTTTCAAAAATAACCGGCATAAAAGGAAGAGAAAAGTTTGAGAACGTTTATTTATGGAAGAATAGTCTCGGAATATTTTTCCGTGACAGGGAATTTTCTGACTTAATAGGATTTAATTACCAGAAATGGGATGAAAAAAAAGCTGTGGATGATTTTGTCAGTAAACTGACAGGTTCAAGTGGAGGCAAAAATATTGTTTTACCTGTAATACTTGATGGAGAAAATCCCTGGGAATGGTATAAAGAAGAAGGTGAGGTTTTTATACCTGAGTTTTACAGAAGGATTGCATCCAATAACCAGGTAAAAACTCTTACGTTTTCTGAAAGTTTGTTACTTGATACCAACAAAAAAAATCTTTCCTTTTTTATACCCGGCACCTGGATGGGCCATAACTTTGATAACTGGCTCGGGCAGGAAACTGCAAATAAAGGATGGGAAATATTGGCAGAGGCAAGAAAAACATGGGAAGAAATAAAAAATGAAAAGATAAACTACGAAAAAAATCCTTATGAACTCCTGCTTTTTGCAGAAAGCAGCGATTTTTTCTGGTGGATGAGCCTGCCTGCGGAAATGTCCGTAAAAAGAAAGTTTTTTTCTCTGTTTATAGATAGTATTAACCAGTTTTATCAATTAATCGGCAGGGAAAAAAACATTGACATAAAAAGTTTATTGGAAACTATCACGCCTGAAATTATATTTGCAGTTCCAACAGGATACACCAATCCTGTTATTGATGGCAGTATAACAGATTTCTGGGAATGGCAGAATTCAGCGGAAATAAAACCGGAAAGACTCTGGTCCACGTTCCAGCCTGTCAATCTTCCAATAACAAAAATTTTTTACGGATATAACCAGACTCATTTCTTCTTAAGGGTGGATTTTACTTCTTTTAAAGGAACCCTGAAAATAGAATTTGGAAAAGAAAATCCTGTATTTTATGAAGTCGCCCTGACAGGTGAAAAAAAGTCTTTTCCAGAGTGGGCATTTGATAAGATTTTTGAATGGAAGATACCCTTTGAAAAAACAGGTAATGAACAAATGATTTTTTTCAAGATTCATCTTTTTTCTGATGGGCAGCATCTATTCCAGTTTCCCCCTTTTGATTATTTTTACTTTAAAAGGAAAAACTTTGAATCTGACTGGTACGTGTGAAAAAATTTATATTATAATGAAATTTCTGATAAAATCTTAGAATAAATATAAAGGAAAGGAGAAAAAACATTCATAAAAAATTAGTTTATTTGTTTAAAATACTTGAAGAAAAACAAGCCCTGGAAACAAAAATTCTTGACGTGAGAAAGATTACATGGATAACCGACTATTTTATTATTACGTCTGTCCAGAGTGCTGTCCAGGCAAAAGCCATATTAGACAGTATTATTGAAAATTTTGATGAAAAACCTTTATCTGTGGAAGGGACTAATTCCAATAACTGGATTTTGATGGATTACGGGGAAATCATCATCCATATATTCAACCCTGAGGCAAGACTTTTTTATAATCTTGAAAAATTGTGGGCAGATGCAAAAGAAATAAAAATAATAGAGGAGAAAACGTCATGAAAATTAACAGGCTTATATTCAGGGAATATGACATAAGGGGAGTCGTGGGAAAAGACATTGATAATAATTTTGCATATTTTCTCGGCAGGGCAATCGGGACATATCTGCAAAAGGAACAGGCTGAAAAAGTCGTTGTAGGCGGAGATAACAGGGAATCAACCCCGGCATATAAGGAAAACCTTATCCAGGGTCTCATTGATTCAGGGAAGATTGTTACAGATATCGGGATTACTACGACCCCTGTCCTGTATTTTGCAAGAAAGACCGGGAATTTTGATGCAGCCGTTGTAGTTACAGCAAGTCATAATCCCCCCCTGTTTAACGGGTTTAAGATTGTCATAGGTGAAAAAAGTCTTTACGGAAAGCAGATATTACGATTGGCAGACATTATGGAATCAGAAGATTTTGTTTCAGGAAACGGGAAAAAAGAACAAAAAGATTTTGAACCGGATTATATTTCATTTATGAAAGAACGGTTTTCTTTTAAAAAACAATGGAGAATCGGGCTTGACACGGGAAACGGGATTGTAGGCCCTTTAATGTCAAAGATTTTCAATGCCTTAAAGATTTCTTATCATGGACTTTATTTAGAGAGTGACGGAACCTTTCCGCATCATATGCCTGACCCTGCCGTTGCAGAAAATTTACAGGACCTTATAGGGATTGTAAAAAAAGAAAAACTTGATGCAGGATTTGCTCTTGATGCTGATGGAGACAGGTTTGCCGCCATAACTGAAGATGGAAAAATCCTGTGGGGGGACCAGCTGCTGATTATTTTCAGCAAAGACATACTGAAGAAAAAATCAGGTTCCAAAATAATATTTGATGTAAAGTGTACAAAAGCACTGGAAGATTCCATAAAAAAAAATGGCGGTACGCCGATTATGTGGAAAACAGGACACTCACTGATAGAGGATAAAATGTACGAGGAAAGTTCCCCGCTTGCAGGCGAACTATCAGGACACCTGTATTTTGCAGATGAATATTTTGGTTATGATGACGGAACATATACCGCATTAAGACTTTTAAGAATTATGGATGAAACAGGTTTGACGCTGAACCAGCTTTTAAAAGACATAAAACAATATTATTCAAGCCCGGAAATAAGGATTGAAGTGGCGGATGAAAAAAAGTTTCATATTGTTGAGAATTTAAAGAGATTTTACAGGGATAAATATCCTATTTCTGACATAGATGGCGTAAAGGTATATTTTACCGATGGCTGGGCGCTTGTAAGGGCTTCAAATACCCAGCCTGCTCTTGTAGTAAGAGTAGAGGGCTATACTGAAAACAGTCTGGAAAAAATAGAACCTGAATTTATCCGGACTGTAAAGGGGTTTATGAGGTGGTCCCCAAAAACTGGATAACCTGGATAGGTGTATTTTAGCATATATTCAGGACAACCAAAAAGGGGGCCAGATGAGAAAGAGTCATGAAGCAGGGTTCAAGGCAAAAGTAGCCTTTGAATCAGGCAAAGGAGAAAAGACGATAGCACAGTTAGCCAGTCAGTATGGGGTTCATCCAAATCAGGTAGGGAAATGGAAAAAGGAGCTTTTAGAGCGACTGCCGGAATTGTTCAGTCCGAAGTGGAAAAAAGAACATAAGAGCGAGGCTGAATTGATAGACGAACTTTATAAAGAGCTCGGACGTGTAACAGTGGAACGAGACTGGTTAAAAAAAAAGTATCAACAATTGGAATAGAGGAAAAACGGATATTAATAGGGACTACGGAAAAAATCCCGCTTACTCGTCAATGCGAGTTAGTAAATCTGTCAAGGAGCAGTTGGTATTATCAACAGTGTCGGGATGATTCCTATAACGAGAAATTGATGAGACTTATAGATAAAGAATATACGCGACATCCCTTTCGTGGACGTCGGGAATTGACGAACTATCTTCGAGGGCTTAGTTATGAGGTAAACCCCAAGCGTGTAAGACGGTTAATGAGAAAAATGGGAATTGAGGCTGTGTATCCGAAACGTAGTCTGAGTTTTCCAAATTCAACGCATAAAATATATCCGTACTTACTGCGCGGGTTGGAAATAACGCGTCCCAATCAAGTATGGGCGGCAGATATCACGTATATTCGGATGAAGCCTGGCTGGTTATATCTGGTAGCGATACTGGATTGGTTCAGTCGGTATGTCGTAGATTGGCAACTGTCCAATACTCTTGACGTACATTTTTGCCGAGAAACATTGGAAAATGCACTGATGAAGAATACGCCGGAAATATTTAATTCGGACCAAGGGTCGCAGTTTACCTGCCGGGATTTTACGGGTGTTTTGGAAAAATCAGGAGTTAAAATTAGTATGGACGGGCGTGGTAGAGTTTATGATAACATTTACGTAGAAAGGTTGTGGCGTAGCGTAAAATACGAAGAAGTATATCTGAACGACTATCAGACTGTTTCAGAAGCAGAACGTGGATTAAAAACATATTTCCAGTTTTATAATGAAGAACGATTTCATTCTGCCCTGAACGGGAAAAAACCGGCAGAAATTTATTTCGGAGGGAATATAAATTGACCAGAAATTTGTCATATAAAGTATTGTCTGGAACAAAGAACGCCCGTTTATTTTCATTTTACGAAGGCACTTTTAAGGGAAATTGTAAAAAAACGGTATTTTTGACAAAGAGTGAAAAAATGTGGTTTAATTAAAGTGGTAAGGTTAAAAAAATGAGCCGAGCCATAAATACTTTTTACACCTTAACTACCACTACTTTTTGTCCAAACAATGGGGACCACCTCAGGTTTGATTGATTCAGGAGCCACAAAATGTCTTTTTCCTGGCTACATTGCAATGATTCTTGGTCATGATGTTTCAAAAGGGACCTTTTTGCAAAAAATGATGATA
>JAMCZX010000042.1 GCA_023485205.1 Candidatus Omnitrophota bacterium
CAATTGTGGATATAGTTGAAGATATCTTAAAAGAAATTGAATTTAAAGAAAGCCTTAATGTTCAGAAAAAGGCTAATATTGAAAAATTTTTAATTATTTTGAATGATTTACAAAAATTTCCGCTTTTTCAGATAGCGACAAGTTTAAGACATCTTATGAAAAATTCCAATGAACCCAAAGGGGATATATTTACAGAAAATGAAAATGAAGTGAAAATTCTTACAGTTCATTCTTCTAAAGGGCTTGAATTCCCTATAGTTTTTCTTATAGATATAGAGCAGGGTAAATTAGATAAAAAAAATAGTTCTGTTATGTATAATAAGTCTAAAGAAGGAATGGATTCCCAGCAGAAATACATATTTGGTTTAAAAACAGAATCAGAAGAAGAATTATCTGAGGAATTTTATAAAAGAATTAAACAGGATGAAATAAATCTTCTTTATGTTGCTCTTACAAGAGCAAAACAGGGGATTATATGTATAGGTTATAATGATGTAGATAAAAATACTATCTGGATAAAAATTTTAGAACCGTTCTTCCCGCAATATAAAGCAATAGAAGTTTCTGAAGATGAAGATATAAATCTTTTTTCATTTTCTTATGTTGAAGAAGAAAAACAGATAAAAAAGTTTTTGCCTCAGATTCATTCTTTTATTCCTGTTTCATGGACATCAATATCTTCTGTTAATAAAACTATTTCAGATTTTACTGAAAAATATGATGAGGAGATTTTAGGGATGGTAATACATAAAATCCTGGCAGAAATCGGAAACAATAAAATTCCTATAGAATTTGAATCTTTAAAAAAAAGAGCAAAGAATTATTTTGAAAAATTTGGCTCTATTTTTGATGAAGAATTATTGGATATACATATCAACAATATTATTTCTAAAAATATAAAAGAAATTATTTCTTCTGTGCAAAACAGTTTCAATGAACTGAATTTTCTGTTTTTCATGGATAATCAGCTGTTTCAGGGATATATAGACAGGCTGATTATAAAGGATGATATAGTTTATATTTATGATTTTAAAACACATAAAAATTTAAAAATCAGACAGGATGATAAAAAACAATTGTTTATTTATAAAAAAGCCGCTGAGTCTTTGTTCCCGGGGAAAAGTTATAAAACATTTCTCATTTTTACTTTTTATGGTATAATAAAATTAATAAATACTGGAGGCAAAAATGAAAGAAGGAATTCATCCGGATTATAAAGAATCTGTAATTACCTGTGCATGTGGGAATGTGGTTCATACCCGTTCTGTAAAACCTGAGATTAAGATTGAAATATGTAATAAATGTCATCCATATTTTACAGGTAAACAAAGGATTCTTGATTCCACAGGTATGGTTGAAAGATTTAATAGAAGATATGGTAAAAAATCTGTTAGTAAATAAATCTGGGGAAAATGTTAAAATTGGAAATGAGATTATTATAAAAAAAATTCATCAGATAGAAGAACAATATAATAATCTTGTTGGTTTTATTTCTCTTCCTGAAAATTATAAACATCCATCATATAGGGAAAAAATAAAACAGGTGGGAGAGATAGAGGAAATTGTTTCTCTGGGTGGAAAGTATCGGAATTTTATAGAAAAAAGAAAAGAAATTGAAGATATTTTAAAAGATGAAAGTCTTATTGAATTGGCAGAAGAAGAAAAGACTATTTTAGATAAACAACTATTTCAAATAGAGGAAATCCTGCAGGATTTTTTCTTTTCCGAATCTGACGATAAAAAAAATTGTATAATGGAAATCCGTGCTGGTACAGGAGGCACAGAAGCTTCTCTTTTTGCCAGAGACCTTTTTAGAATGTATAGCAGATATGCGGATAAAAAAGGATGGAATATGGAAATTTTAAATTCTCATTCTTCTGAGATAGGCGGATTTAAAGAAATAGTTTTTATTGTTGAAGGAAAAGGTTCTTATGGTGAATTAAAATATGAAAGTGGAGTGCATCGTGTTCAAAGGGTTCCAATTACAGAAACAAATGGAAGAATTCATACTTCTGCTGCTACAGTAGCTGTTTTTCCGGAAATAGAGGAAAAAGAATATGATATAGACCCAAAAGATTTAAAAATAGACACCTTCTGTTCTTCAGGCAAGGGTGGACAGAGTGTTAACACTACATATTCAGCTGTTCGTATTACACATATTCCCACAGGTATAGTTGTAGCCTGTCAGGATGAAAGGTCCCAGATTCAGAATAAATTAAGGGCAATGAAAATTTTAAGGTCAAAGATTAATAGTATTATTAAGGAACAAAAAGAGCAGGAACTTTCTGTAAACAGAAAAAAACAAATAAAAACAGGTGATAGGAGTGAAAAAATCAGAACATATAATTTCCCTCAGAATCGTATTACTGACCATAGGATAAATCTTACTCTTTATAATTTAAATGAAATCATTGATGGAAATATTGAATCTTTTATAGGAAATCTTAAAAAAGAGGCATTAAAGGAGATGGGATAAGATGAGAAAAATAAAATATTTTTTACCCATGTTAATTTGTTTATTTAGTGTTTCTTTGGTGTTTTCACAGGGAAATAATACATCACTTGGCAAAGGGATTTTATATTTAAATAGTAACAATATAGAAAAAGCAATTAAATATTTTAATGGATTGATAAACCAGGGGGAATCAAGCAGTATGTTATATTTTTATTTAGGGGAAGCTTATCAGGAAAAAGGAGACCTGAAAAATGCAATAACAAATTATAATCAGGCAATTCAGTTGGATTCAGGCAATGCTTCCGCTTATTATAATCTTGGTTTGATTGAGATGATGGAAGGGCACCAGAATAAGGCAATACAGAACTTTAATTCTGTTATAAATGCCCAACCCAATTCAATTTTGTCTGAAATGGCTAATAAACAGATAGCATCTGTAAATGATACTTCAAATACATCGCAGATATTAAAAAAATGGAAAGCAGAAGAAATTGCATTACTCGCAGAAGAAGCAAAAGCAGAAACATCTTTACAACAAAAACAATCTAAGCCTGGTATGCCGGGGATGACCCCTGGAATGAAGGGAATCCCTTCTGGCATGCAGGGGATTCCGGGTATGCCTTATAATGCTAATATAAATACTAAAACAACCCGGTCCCAAAAAACAATTGAACAGACAATTGAAGAAATAAAATATGGAATACTTTCAGTAAGACAGACTGCAAGTCAAAGCCTGCCCTATTATTCCCAACAAGACATACAAAAAAACTTACAGTCGCTTATTAACCTTTTTGCTCAGGAGAAAAATTTAGAAATAAGGAGAAATATTATTATTGCGATTGGAATGGCAAATACTCAGGATGCAGGAAACTTTCTTTTGGATTTTCTCAATAAACCAGATGAAAGTTTTTCTTTAAAGATAGTGGCATTGCAATCAATTGGCAATATCACGAATTCTCCTGATCTTTCAGAAAAACTTAAAGATATTCTTAATTCTCTGGTGAATGATTGGCAAACTAGGATAGAGAATGCAAGTTCAGAAATAAGCAATGATGAACAGACTATTTCTTCTTTGCAGGATAATAGGAAAACAATAAACACTGAGATGAAAAAATTAAGAAAAACTATAAATAAGGAAAATAAAAAATTAGGCAGACAGGGTATGATGGGTATGTTTAGACCAGGTGGGTTTAGGAATAATAATATGTTTAATGGTTCCCAAAATACCAATAATACCACCCTGACTTCATCTGAAATAAAAACCATTAAATCTGATTTAAAAAAGAATTATTGGCAAAT
>JAMCZX010000029.1 GCA_023485205.1 Candidatus Omnitrophota bacterium
TTTACATTGTGGACAAATTTTTTTTATTGATGAACGAACTTTCATATTTTATCCTCCAGATTCTATAATCGTTTTATAATTCTTCCTTTTGTTAAATCATACTGCGAAATTTCAACAGAAACCCTGTCTCCTGGAATTATTTTTATATAATGCAATCTCATTTTACCACTTAGATGCGATGTAATAATCATTTTATTGTCAAGTTCTACAACAAAATTTGTCCCTGGCAAAGATTTTATAATTGTTCCATTAAATACAATTTTTTCTTCTTTTTTATCCGTCATATACTGTTAATACTTCATTACCATTTTCTGTTATAAGAACATCCTCTTCAAAATGTGCAGAAGGCAATCCATCAGAGGTAACAACTGTCCAGCCATCTTCTAAAATTTTTATTTTAGAATCCCCCATATTTACCATCGGTTCAATTGCCAAAATCATATTTTTTTTTATAAATGCACCTGTGCCTGGATTTCCAAAATTTGAAATACCAGGTTCTTCATGTAAAGAACGGCCTAAACCATGTCCACCAAATTCTTTAACAACATTAAATCCTGCGCTTTCAACAACTTTTTGTATAGCATATCCAACATCTCCAGTTCTTTTACCCGGGAGAGCATACGCTATCCCTGCCAATAAAGATTTTTTTGTGATCTCCAGAAGATGGTTTTTCTCTTTACTTATTTCCCCTACAGGAAAAGTAGCTGCACAATCCCCACAAAAACCTTTATATCTAAAACCCACATCAATTGATACAATATCCCCACTTTTAAGTTTTTTCTTTTCTGAAGGAATACCATGAACAACCTCTTCATTCACGGAAATACAAATAAGACCAGGGTATCCCATATATCCTTTAAAAGCAGAATTTGTATTATACTCTTTCATAAGTTTTTCTGCAACTATTTCCAAATCTTTTGTTGTTATTCCTTCTTTTATAGAAGCGCCTACTTTTTCCAATATTGCCTTTGAAATCCTACAGGCTTTTTTAATTTTTTCTATATCCTGTTGATTTTTATAGATAGCCATTTCCAACATTAATTTATAATTTTATAAATTTGTTCGAGTGTTTCAGAAAGTTTCCCTTCTGCAAAAACTGAATAGAGACATCCCTTTTTTTTATAAAAATCAAGGATTGGTTTTGTATCATTTTTAAAAACATCCAATCTTTTTTTAATAACCTGCGGAGTATCGTCAACTCTTTGAATAAGTTTTCCTTCACATATATCACATATACCAGATTTTTTGGGAGGTATATTTATAAGATGATATATTGCCCCACATTTCTCACAAATTCTTCTATTGGAAAGTCTTTCAATAATTATTTTATCTGAACCTTCTAAATTTAAAACAAAACATATATCTCCATCCTTAAATATTTTCTCCAGCATAACAACCTGCTGATGATTTCTTGGAAAACCATCAAGGACAAAACCTGTAGAAGCATCCTGTTGCATAATCCTTTCTTTTAATAGTTCCAAAACCAAATCATCAGGAACAAGTTCTCCCTTTGTCATATAATTTTCTGCTTTTTTACCTATCACGGATTGATTCTTTACTCCTTCTCTAAGAAGGTTCCCAACTGAAACAAGAGGCATTTTTATATCTTTATTTAAAGATGTTCCTACAGTTCCTTTGCCAATACCTGGAGGTCCAAATAAAATAATAATTTTTCTCATCTGTGTACCTTTCTTAAAAATCCTTCATATTGTCTCATTACTAAATTTGCTTCCACCTGATTCATTGTTTCCAAAATAACTTCTACTACAATAAGAAGACCTATACCCCCAAACATACTTACAATTAAATATGATTGTATTTTAAAAATATGCATTAGGATATAAGGTAAAATAGCTATACCAACAAGCATCAATGAACCTGGAAGTGTAAGACGGACAAGAATTTTTTCTAAATATTCAGAGGTGGTCTTGCCTGGTCTTATACCTGCAATAAACCCGCCATAATTTTTAAGGTCTTCCGCTATATGCTCAGGATTAAAAATAATCGCAGCATAAAAATAACAAAAACCAACAATTAAAAGCCCATATAAAATCATACCAGGGCCTGAAGCTGGTGATAAAATCATTGCTAAATTTCTAAAAACCGGTTTATTGGAAAATTGGAGCATAATAGAAGGAAAAGTAACAAATGCAATAGCAAATATTAAGGGTAAAACACCACCCTGGTTGATTTTTATTGGTAAATATGTGGATTGACCACCATATACTTTTCTTCCAACAACACGCTTGGCATACTGAATAGGAACACGTCTTTCAGCCTGACTAAGAGCTATGGCTGCTGCCACCACAAAGAATATAAGAATAATAAGAAAAACTATAAGTACAGGACTTAATAAACCTTCTGATGTCAACATTGTCATTTGCTGAATTGCCGCAGGAATCTGAGAAATAATTCCTCCTGCTATAATAAGAGATATTCCATTACCTATGCCTTTTTCTGTTATTTGTTCCCCTAACCACATAAGAAAAGATGTTCCTGCTGTTAAAGTAATGATAGTAATAGCTATAAATTTCCAACCAGGGTGAGAAACCATTACTATATTTCCAAAATGAGATGGATTTTCAAGCCATATACTAACCATAAATCCCTGGACTATACATAAAAGGACAGTACCTATTCTTGTCCATTGTGTAAATTTTCTTCTGCCTTCCACCCCACTTCTTAAAATACGTTCAAAATATGGAAATATGCCTGCAAGAAGTTCCAGAACGATTGAAATACTTATATAAGGCATAATACCTAATGCAAAAATTGTGGCACTACCAAGGGCTCCTCCTGCAAAAAAATTGGCAATGGATAAAAGATTTCCCGGCATACTTGCAAAAAACTGGGATAGGGCTTTTCCATTAATACCTGGGGTAGGAATATAACAACCTAACCTGTAAATAGCCAACATACCTATTGTAAATAATATTTTTTTCCTTAAATCAGGGGCTTTAAAAGTATCTTTAAATGCTGGGCTCATAATATAATTGTTTTTCCACCAATATTCTCTATTTTATTTTTTGCCTTTGAAGAGAATGAATGTGCCTGAATATTTAGTTTTTTATTAATATTACCTTTTCCAAGAATTTTAATATGTGTATTAATATTATCTATCAGATTATGTTTTAATAATAAATCAGGAGTAATTTCTACTCCTTCAGAAAATTTTTCATTTAATTGATAAATATTTACTATAGAAATATCTATACTTCTTTTATGTATAAATCCACGTTTTGGCAATTTTCTTATAAGAGGCATCTGCCCACCTTCAAAACCACCAACACGATGAAATCCTTTTCTGGACCTATGGCCTTTATTTCCTCGTGTAGAGGTGGCACCATGACCAGAAGCATCTCCTCTTCCAACTCTTTTTGAATATTTTTTCATTCCTAAAGATGGTTTAATCTGATGAAGTTTCATCTTTTTCTACTCCTTTTTTAAATTGTAAAAGTGCTTTTTGTGTTGCATTTAATACATTTATAGGATTTGTAGAATTTAAACATTTTCCTACAATATCTTTTATTCCAAAAGATTCCAGATAAGCACGCATTGTTTTACCCACAACCATACCATAACCTTTTACTGCAGGTTTTAAAATTATTTT
>JAMCZX010000045.1 GCA_023485205.1 Candidatus Omnitrophota bacterium
TTTTTATAAAAGAAAATATATTAAATTAACATATTTATAAAATAAAATTTATTTATTGATAATAAATATATAACTATATAAGTAAAGAAGTTCAGAAGTTATTAAATATTATTTTTTTTATTTCCTGTGATTTTATTTTTTAATATTCCTATATTTTCTATTTCCACTTCAATAATATCATTTTCTTTTAAAAATATAGAGGGTTTTTTTCCAAAGCCAATTCCCGGAGGAGTTCCTGTCATGATTATGGTACCTGGTAAAAGTGTCATTTGTTTTGAAAGATAGTTGATAATTTGATATATATTAAAAATCATATTTTTTGTGGAATCGTTTTGCATGATTTTTCCATTAAGTCTTGTTTGAATTTTGAAATCCAAAGGGTTTATCTCTGTTTCTATCCATGGGCCGATAGGACAAAAAGTATCAAAAGATTTTGCTCTTGCCCATTGTTTATCAATTTTCATTTGACAATCTCTTGCAGTTACATCATTTCCACAGGTATAACCAAAAACATATTTCCACGCATTTTTTTCAGATACATTTTTTGCAGTTTTCCCTATTACTATACAAAGTTCTCCTTCATAATCCACTTCATCTGGAGCTTGTTCAGGAAGTATGATTGGTTGTAAATGTCCTGTTATAGAACTTGTTGATTTTAAAAATATTATAGGCTCATTTGGTATTGCCATATTACTCTCTTTGGCATGTTCTTTGTAATTTAAACCCAGAGCAATGATATTTGGAGGGTCAACAGGCGGTAAAAATTTTTCTATTTCATTTATAGGAAAAGAAATACCTGTTTGTTGAGCTTTATTTGTTATAGGGTTTTTATCCAATAAAGAGACTTTATTATCTTTAAAAATTGCATAACTTCCATTTTTATCTGTTTGTTTGCTTAGTATTTTTAAATATTTCATTTTTGTAAATATAGATTTGTTTTTATAAAATAAATATACTATTTATATTAACATAATTTTTAATTATAAAAATTTTTTTTCGGAAATATGATAAGCAATAATGGAATCAAAACATTTTTTGATAGAATTATATATATTTTCAGGAAAAGATTTTATAATTAAAATTTTTTCATATGAAATTTTATCAATAAATCTCATTATTTCTATACTTGATTCTGATATAGCAAACGCAGAAGGTTCTGTTTGTCCGCATTGTTTACAAAGAACTCCGCCTTTTTTACCGCTAAAGAATTTAAGCGTATTTGAATTTCCGCATTGAACACATTTATAAAGGAATGGCCCAAAGCCAAGGAAGGTTAAAATCTTTTCTTGAAAAGCAAGTTCAAATATTGGTAAATTTTTTATATCCGTAAGCATTTCCCCTGATTTTATTAATAAAGAAAACATTGATTCTGTATCTATTCTTTCCTGTGGTATAAGGCTATTAACAGAAAATAGTATTTTCTCCCAAAAAATTTTTTTTTCATTTTCAAAATCATAATATTTTCTAAGAAATGGCTGGGTAATTAGGTCTAAACCTGATATTTTTTTCATATATATAATCATTTCAATATAAGAACCCTGACTATAAGTAAGTGGTGAAATTTTTTTCTTTGGATTTCTTGCCCCTTTTAAAATCCCTGCAATTTTTCCGTAATGTTCTGTAAGTATATTCAGAATAACACTTGTTTCTCTGAAATCAGTTTTTTTTAATATAAGACCGGTTATTTTTATTGGAGCCATAGAATCTGATTATTTGTAAAAACCAATTTTTGTTAATATTTCAAAGATAACAACTGTAATAAGAATACCTCCGAGTGCGCCAATTACTACTTCTTCAATTTTATGTATTCCTTTTAAAATCCTTCCCTGTGCCACCCATATAGCAAGTAATAGAACAAGAAAAGAGATTAAAGGATATCTTTCAAATGTTATAAAAGATATTATTGTCCATATACTGAATGCTATTCCACTATGAATGCTTGGCATTCCACCGGCAAAAAGCGCTCCCTTTTTTATAAAAAACTTAATAAATATATAAAGAATACTTATCAGGATAATAACTATTAAAGTGAAATACCATGGTGAATAAGCAATATCTTTAAAAATATTTCTTAGGGATAGAGGAAAAAATCTTGCAAGAATTAAATATCCCACTATAACAGCGCTAACGGTTGTTACAAGAACCATTGAAGCAGAAACATCTTTTAATCTTCTAACTTCTATAGTATATTTATCTGTTATGAAATCTATAATCATTTCTATTATCGTATTACTAATTTCAGATATGATGACAAGAGTTATCAATAAAATAAGAATTAGGAAATCCGAAATAGGGATTTTAAAAATAACTCCAATTAAAATAACAAATGCCGCAATAATAAAATGAATTCTTAGGTTTCTTTGAGTTCTTAAAATAAAAAATAGTCCTCTAAACGCATCTGTAAAACTTGAAATAATATCCTTTCTATATTTGTTATTCATTTTTTTTTGTTTGTGTGTTATCCCATATTTTTTTTAATATGATATCCTGTTTTTTTAACATTTTATTTCTGCTGTTAATAGAATAATCGTTATAACCGGAAAAGTGCAGAATTCCATGTATTATAAGATAAAAAATTTCTTTTTCAAAAGAATTATTAAATTCTTTTGCCTGCTTTTTTGCTGTGTCTATTGAAATTAATATATCAATAGTCTGGTCTGTTTTAAAAGATATTATATCTGTGTGGGATTTTTTATTTAAAAATTTTTTATTGACTTCTATTATTTTTTTATCATTTATGAGATTAACAGATATTTCTTTGATATTTGCAGGTATATATTGTTCTAAGATATAAGCTTTTTCTTTTAATAACATAAGATTAATTTTTTTCTTTTTCTGAAGATTGTTTATTGTTATCCTGATAGGAAAATTTTTCATTTTTTTCATTGTATTTTGTATATGCTTTGATAATTTTTTTTACAAGATAATGTCTGACAACATCTTTTTCGGAAAAATATATAAATTTTATATCTTTTATTCCTTTTAATACTTTTTCACATACAACAAGACCAGAAGTTGTCATTGTAAGAGGTTGGTCTATTTGTGTTATATCACCGGTAACAACAGCTTTTGAATTTATCCCCAGTCTGGTAAGAAACATTTTTATCTGTTCAGTTGTAGTATTTTGAGCCTCATCAAGAATTATAAAAGCATCACTTAAGGTTCTTCCTCTCATATAAGCCAGTGGTATAATTTCTATAATTTTCTGGTCTGTCCATTTTTTAAGTTCATCGTATTTCATAATATCATATAAGGCATCATATATAGGCTGAAGGTAAGGTTTTATTTTTTCTTCAAGGTCTCCTGGGAGAAATCCAAGTCTTTCCCCTGCTTCTAGCGCCGGTCTGGTAAGAATAACTCTTCTGAATAACCCCTTTTTTATAGATTCTATGGCACAGGATACTGCAAGATATGTTTTTCCTGTTCCTGCCGGACCAATTCCTACTGTAAGAGAATAGTTTTTAATGGCTTTTATATAGTTTTTTTGAATAGTGCTTTGTGGATATATAAATTCTTTTCTTGATTTAATAAATATTTCCTGTTTTTCCAGGTTTTTTGGTAAAGTTTGTTGAAGTATATCTTTTTGAAAATATATATCTTTATTTTTTATTTGGGCTATAGTTTCTAAAATATCACGATGTGTAAGAGAATCAGTTGTTTCAATTTTTTTTATAAGAGCATGAAAAAGCAGAATACTTTTTTCAATATTATTTTGTTCTCCTTTTAATTTTAAGATATTACCTCTTGCATATAATTCTACATCTAAAATGTCTTCAAGGAGTTTTAAGTTTGAATCATAACTTCCAAAAATAATTTGAGCATCTCTGTTTGAGAAATTGATTTCTTTAACTAAAACCATTATTGTGGAATTATTATTTTTGTGCCAATTATTAAATCAGATGGGTTTCTTATTATATCTCTATTGGCATTATAGATTTTTCTCCATTTATTAGCAGTGCCATAAAATTTTAAAGATATTCCGCTTAAGGTATCTCCACTTTTAATTGTATATTTTCTTCCAAATTGAGAACCTGTTGAACTTAAAACTTTTGGTCTGCCTGGTAGCACTGGTTCATACTGGACAGTTTTTACAGTGGCTTTTATTCTTCCCATTTCAGCCATTACCTGATTTGCTGCTGCTATGGATTTAGCAGAGTTTTCATTTGATACACTGATTGCATTATTTGCTGCATCAATAGCTTTTTGTGATTGTTTGTTAGCATAATCCATAGCTTGTTTTGCAGATTCTTTTGCTGATTCAACTGCTTGTTGAGAGGCTTTTATGGCATTGTTTGCGGCTTGAAATGCGGTATCAGCAGTTGCGTTTGCCTGATTGCTTGTATTGTATGCCATTTGAGCATATTTGTGGGATTCTTTACTAACATCAAGAGCTGTTTCAGAAATTGCTTTTACCTGTCGCATTTGGATTTCCAACTGTTGTGCCTCTGTTAAAGTTATTTTTTGCTTTGATTGTTGATTTATTGTTGAACATCCGGTTGCTAAAATCATTAAAGAAATAAAAGAACCATATAAAAAGAAATATTTCATAGTTTCCTCCACTTAAATTTAAGTTTAGTATAAAATAAATATTTATAATATTTATAAGTTATCATTATTTTTCAGGTAAGTCAATCTTAATTTTTAAATCTTTTAATTGTTTGGATTCTACATAATCTGGAGCACCTGAAAGAAGACATGTCCCTTTCTGTGTTTTGGGAAATGCTATAATCTCTCTGATAGAATCTTGTTTTTTCAAAAGCATAATAAGTCTGTCAAGTCCAAAGGCTATTCCTCCATGGGGAGGCGCTCCAAAAGATAATGCATCCAGAAGAAATCCAAATTTTTCCTGATAATCCTCTTTTTTTATGCCAAGAATTTCAAATATTTTTTCTTGCATGGATTTTTTATGGATTCTTATACTTCCACCGCCAATTTCTGTACCATTAAGAACAAGGTCATAGGCCTGGGCAGTAATATTTAAAGGATTATCATGATTTTTAAAACTTTCATGTTCAGGACTGGTAAAAGGATGATGCCGGGAAACAATTTTGTTTTCTTCTTTGCTGAATTCAAACAGTGGGAAATCAACAATCCATAAAAAATAAAATTTATTATCAGGATTTTTTATTTTTAATTTATCAGATATCTGTATTCTTATAAAACCTAAAATTTCATTCACCCATTCAGGGTTTCCTCCTAAAAATAGAATAAGAGCACCAGATTTTATATTTAAGTTGGTTTTTATATTTTCAATGATATCCTGTTTCAAAAACTTTTTTATTGGAGATTGGTAATCATTGTCTTTAAATCTAATCCAGCCAATACCATTGCCACCTTTTTCTTTGATAAATTGATTTATATTATCTATATCTTTTAAAGAAATTTTATCTCCGTCTTCAATTTTTATTGCTTTTATAATCCCATTTTTTTCAATAATTTTATCAATAAAGTCAAGTCCTGATTTTTTTAAATAGTCTGTTATATTTTGTAAAATAAATCCAAAACTGATATCAGGTTTGTCTGTTCCATATTTTTCCATTGCTTCAGAATATTTTATCTTTGGAAAAGGAGTTTCTATATTAATATCAAGAGTTTTTTCAATTGCATATTTAACAACTGCTTCAGAAATATTTATGATATCATTTTGTTCCACAAAGGACATTTCCATATCAATCTGTGTAAATTCCGGCTGTCTGTCTGCGCGTAGGTCTTCATCTCTAAAACAACGGGCAACCTGGAAATATTTATCAAAGCCTGAAATCATAAGAATTTGTTTAAACAACTGGGGGGATTGTGGTAAGGCATAAAATTTTCCAGATTCTAATCTGCTTGGAACAAGAAAATCCCTTGCTCCTTCCGGAGTGCTTTTGGTAAGCATAGGTGTTTCTATTTCAAGAAAGTTTTCTTTTCCTAAAAACTCTCTTATACTTTGAATAAATTTACTTCTGAAAATAATATTTTCTTTAATCTCATTTCTTCTTAAGTCAAGATATCTGTATTTAAGTCGGACATTTTCATTTACAGACCCGGCATCTTCTATTTCAAATGGTAATGGCTGGTGGGAATCATTCAAAATGTTAATCTTTTCTAATTTAACTTCTATTTCACCTGTAAGGAGTTTTGAATTAATTGTTGAATCTGGTCGTTGAACAACAGTACCTTCAATACTGATGACTGATTCTGGTTTTACCCCTATATTTTGAATTTCATCTGAATCATCTATAACAATTTGAGTAATTCCATACCTGTCTCTCAGGTCAATAAATAAAATATTGCCGTGGTCCCTGATTTTAGAGACCCAGCCAGCAAGTTTAACTTCTTTTCCTATATCTTTAATAGTTAATTGTCCACATGTATGGGTTCTTATCATAAGTTTTCTCCAAAAAAAGTGGTTATATCATTGAAATGAATTAATTGTTGTGTTCCATTTTTCATATTTTTATAAAGAAAAGATTTTTGTGATAGCTCATTTTCTCCTAAAATGAAAACTTCTTCAATTTTTTGTTTATTTACAATTTTTAAATAATTTTTTAATGACCTTTTATCATAATCTATTATTATTTTAATATTTTTTTTTCTTAGTTTATCTATTATTTGAATACCTTCAGCAAATGATTTTTCATCAAGAAAAACAACCCAAATAATTCTGTCTTTTTTTTCAGGGTTTTTTAAGATTTCACAGATTCTATCCATGCCTATTGCAAAACCTACTGCTGGTATACAAGGTCCTCCTAATTGGTCAACAAGATTATCATACCTTCCTCCACCAGCCACTGAATTTTCCTCTCCTGAAATTTTAACCTCAAAAACGGTTTTTGTATAATAATCAAGTCCTCTGACAAGATATGGATTTTCCTTATAAGGAATAGAAAAAATTTTAAGATATTGATATGTTTGTTCTTTATGCTGCTTACAATCCTGACATAAAAAATCATTAATGTTTGGTCCATCTTTTAAAATTTGCTGACAGGTTTGATTTTTACAATCCATTACTCTTAAAACATTGTTTTGTGCCCGGATTTTACAATCATTACAAAAAGAAGAAAGATTTTCAGATAAATAATTAGAAAGTTTTTCTGTATATATTGGTTTGCATTTATTACATCCAATAGAGTTTATTTCTATGATATAATCTTTAAATCCGATGCTGGATATAAATTTATCTAACAGCAGTATTACTTCTCCATCATAGAAACCATTTTCTCCTCCAAAAATTTCCACACCCATCTGATAAAATTGTCTGTACCTGCCCTTTTGAGGTCTGTCATATCTAAACATTGGACCTGAATAATAAAATTTATGAATTTTTTTTACATCAAACATTCTATGTTCAATATATGCACGAACAACTCCTGCTGTTGCTTCCGGTCTAAGAGCAATAACTCTGCCTTTTTTATCTGAGAAGATATACATTTCTTTTTGGACTATGTCAGTATATGTCCCTACACTTCTTTGAAAAAGAGCTGCTTCTTCAATAATCGGGATTCTTATTTCTTCAAATCCAAAAGATTTGAAAAGAGAGACTGCTTTTTCTTCTGCAAATTGCCATTTTTCCAATTCTTCCGGTAATAAATCTCTTACACCCCTGATAGTTTTAATTTCTTTATCCATTTGGATTATTTTATCTAATTTGAAAGTTTTGGTCAAAGAAATTGTAACATTGAACTATTTGATGTTATAATTTTCTGGGCTATTAATAAAAAGTGATTTATTTTAAAAATATTAAAAGAAAATTTTATGGATTTACATAAAATAAATATTTTTGAAAAAGATATTCTTGATAAAATAGTTGTTGGTGCCAGTGTTATAAAATATCCGCAAGGTGCCATAGAATATGCTAATCAGGCAATGCTTAATATGTTTAAAGTTTCTTCTGTGGATGAAATGATAAAACATCAAATAAAAGATTTTTATCCAGATGAGGCAACTTTTTTACATATGGATGTGTTAATCAAGAAAATCTTTCAGGATGGTTTTGGTTTTAGAAAGGATATTGCCTATCGTCTTTTAAATGGCAAAATTATTTATACTGATGTTTATGGACAACTTTTTGATTCTTCAGAAACAGATAATACATTCAGGATTATCTGGACATATATAGATGTTACAGAAAACTATATACTTAATGAAACCCTTGAAAAACAAGCATTTACTGATAAACTTACCAATCTACCTAATCGTCGGGCATTGGATAGAGAAATAGAAAAAGCTATGGCCCGGTCTATCCGTCATAATAAACTTTTGGGTGTTATTATTATTGATTTAGATGAATTCAAGCCTATCAATGATAATTATGGACATCAGTCAGGCGATATAGTTTTGCAAACTGTGGCAAAAAGGATGCAGGATAGTATCCGCCGCACTGATTTTATTTCCCGGTTAGGAGGAGATGAATTTGTTATTCTTTTAGAAGATTGTGCTTCTATGGAGGATATTAAAATTGTTCTTAATAGAATTGAAAAAACTATTCAAACTCCAATTATATTAAAAAATAAAGAAATAACTGTTAATTTAAGTGCAGGAATATGTCTATATCCTTTAATTGGTGATGTAAGTTATGAAATTTTAATTCGTTATGCAGACCAGGCGCTTTATGAAAGTAAGGAACATAAGCATGATAGACTGAATTTTTGGTTTGTATATGGAGAACCTATTTCTGTTCAGGTGAACTATATACAGAACCTTTTAAATGAAAAAAGAATAAAAAATTTTTATCAACCTATTATAGATATACATTCACAAAGAATTGTAGGAATAGAAGCTCTTGCCCGTATTCAGGATAAAAATGGTCATATACTACTTCCATCTAAATTTTTACCTTATCTGCATCTTTATAATATCTTTGACCTGAGTAAACAGGTGCTTTTACAATCAATACAGGATATAGCAAAAATAAAAGATTCCGGGTTTAATCTTTGGGTATCAGTTAATATAGATTTTGCTTCTCTTTCTATCAGACGTCTGCAATATTTAAAAGAAGCTCTTAATGAAAATAACATAAATACTTCTTCTATAGTCTTGGAAATAAAGGAAAACAAAAATTTTATAGAACAAAAAGAAGTATTAGAACATCTCTTAGACCTTAAATCATTGGGTATTCTTTTAGCATTGGATGATGTGGAAAGAACCAATGCTTCATTATTGGAATTAAAAAATTTACCTTTTGATCAGATAAAATTGGACCAGAATTTTGTTAGAACTTTAAAAGATGATCCATCAGGTATTAATTTTATTGAAACAATTCTTGATATATCTGCAACCTTGGGTACCACTATGATAGTAAAAGGAGTGGAAAATAGAGATATTTTAGATGCAATGATAGTTTTAAATGTGCCACTTTTGCAGGGGTATTCAATTGGTATGCCTATGCCTCTGGATAAATTGCTTACTTTTCTTAAATCTTCAAAAATATTAAAAAAGAATGAAATTCATCCAAATAGTTTATTGGGTTTATATGCAAAACATTTGGAATATAATAAATTTTTATCTAAAGAGATAAAGATAAACCCTCAGATTATTTCAACACTTGATTTAGGCAATGAACAAAAATGTCCTGTATATAAGGATATTAATAGATTAAAAATAGATAAAAAAAGTCTTATTTATCGTTTACATAAAGACTATCATAAATATTTGGATAAAATAAAAAATAGTCTTATAGATGCTCAAATTAGTAATGAAGATTTTAATAATTTAAAAAATATTCATCATAATTTTTTAGAATCAATTTCACAACAATACATAGATAAACATAAGAAAAAATAAAATTTAGATTTATTAACTCTCTAAATTTATCAAGAAAATAGCACCTCACCCCTACTCTAAGATATAATAAATATATGAAAAGAACCAGAAAAGAAAAATTTATAGATATAATAGCGTATGTAATTATCTTTGGAGTTTATGAATCTATTAAGTATATCCCCCTTCAATTAGATATGGTGATAAGTAAAATTCTGGGTAATATTTTTTATTATATGGCCCCTTCTTTAAGAGAAAAAATTATGTATAACCTGAAGATTGTATTTGAAAATAATCTGTCCAAAGATATAAAAAACATTGAATTTCTTACAAAGAAAATAATTTCTGAAACTTTTTTAAATATATTTGAATTTTCATACTGGACAACTAAAACAACAGAAGAATTAGAGAAAGTTATAGAGATTCAAGGAATGGATATATTAGAAAAAATAAAAAAACAAAAAAAACCGGTGATAGCAATAAGCGGACACAATGGAAATTTTATTATTATGCTGGCATATTTAGCTATAAAAAATAAAAATTTTTCATGGATTGAAAGGACAGCCAATAATATTTATTTGGCAGAATTTATGCGGCGATTGCAAAAAAACAGGGAAATAGATTCAATAAGTAAAATAAATATGAAAGAAGCGATTATTATTGCACAAAAATGGTTAAGAAAGGGAAATATCCTGGCTTTACTTATAGATCAGCATTCTGGAGAAGGGGTTGAAGTTAATCTATTAGGTAAAAAGGTTTTTGCCCCCATAGGTGTAGAGATTTTAGCCAGGAAATTTGATTGTTCTGTTATAGGAGTGTTTATTTATAGAACACATAGATTTAGACACAGGATTATAATAGAGGGCCCATATCCTGTTCAACGAACAAAAGATTTAAAAAAAGATACAGTATTTAATACACAAATGTTTTATAATAGAATTGAAAAATATGTACTTTTACATCCTGAACAATGGTTCACCTGGTTACATAAAAGATTTAGACATTAGAGTTAAATGCGCCGGGGTAGCTCAGTGGTAGAGCAGCGCATTCGTAATGCGCGGGCCAGGAGTTCAAATCTCCTCCCCGGCTTGGAAATTGTTTTTGGTGAAAATTGATTCCAATATATAACCTTTTTCTTTTAAAATTTCTTTTGCTCCTTCCTGTCTATCCACAATTACAATAATTTTTTTTACCCTGCATCCGATTTTTTCTGCTTTTTCTATTACCTTTAGAATAGAACCACCTGTTGTTACTACATCATCCACTATTGCTATATTCCATCCTTTTTTTATATAGCCTTCTATTTCTTTTCCCATTCCATGGTCTTTTTGACTTGTGCGGACAATAAATGATTTGATAGGTGATTTTTCTATATAACTTATCACAGATACAGAAGATACAATAGGATCAGCACCAATGGTTAATCCTCCGATAGCATCTATATTACTTTCTTTTATCATATCAAAAATTATTTTTCCAACTAAATATAAACCTTCAGGGTCTAAAGTTATTAATCTTCCATCTATATAATAATTACTGATTTTACCCGAAGATAATTTTCTTTCTCCTATAATTACTGCTTTTTCCTTTAATAATTTTAATAATTTTTCTTTTATGTTCATTTCAAGTTAAATTTTCTCTTTTCCTTATAGATTTTATACTTTTTTTATCAACAAGAACTTCTTCACATCTTGGTCTTCCATTATAATTTGAACTCATTGAAAAACCATAGGCTCCTGTACTGGCAATAATTATAATATCTTTTGATTTTAAATTTTCCGGTAACAATCTGTCTTTACCTAAAAAATCACCTGTTTCGCAGATCGGCCCAACAACATCCCATAGAATATTTTCAGAATTTTCTTTTTTTTCAGAAATGATGTGATGATAACTATTATAAAGAGCAGGTCTTATAAGGTCATTCATGCCTGCATCAATAATAAGAAAATTTTTGTGGGGTGTTTTTTTAGGGTATATTACTTTTGATACAAGGATTCCTGTATTTCCAACAATAAATCTTCCCGGTTCTATTATTATCTGTGTTTTTTTAAAATTGACCAATATAAACTCTGATATTTTTCTTCCAAATATATTTATATCTTCTATATTTTCTTCAATTTTATAATGAATTCCAAATCCCCCTCCTATATCAAGAGTTTCAGGAATAAATTTTATCTTATCAAGAAATATTTTTAATTTTTTCAGTGCTTCAATATATGGGGTATGTGTTTTAAGTTGAGAGCCCAGATGAAAATGTAGTCCTTTAAAATTAATATTTTTATAGTGATTTTTATTATTTAAAATATAAGTTATCTGTTCTATTGGAAATCCGAATTTTGTTTCTTTTTTGGATGTTTTGGTGTAGTGATGTGTATCTGTTTCAATATCAAGGTTTATTCTTAAGGCGCATGAAATTTTTTTATTATATTTTTTACCAATAAGATTTATAGTTTGAAGTTCAGCAATACTTTCAATATTAAACATTAAAATGTTTGATTTTATTCCTGATATTATCTCTTCTTCTTTTTTGCCAACACCGGCATAGACAATTTTTTCAGGTTTAATTTTTGCTTTTAAACATTTTAAGATTTCTCCGCCGGATACAACATCCATTCCACAATTTTCATTGTTTAAAATTTTTATAATTTCAGGATTACTATTGGCTTTTACTGAATAGCATATAAGAGGATTAATTGGTTTAAAAGCATTTTTTATCTCCCCTACCCTGTCTATAATATAGTTTTTACTATATATATATACCGGAGTTCCAAATTTTTCTGCAATAGTTTTTACAGAGACATCTTCCACAAAAAAATGTTCCTTTTTATAATAAAAGAAATTTTTAAAAATCACTTCAATATTTGTTTCCATTTTAATATTTGCTTTTTTACCTGTTGTTTTCCTGTACCTCCGGGAGAAATTTTAAGTTCTATAGATTTTTCCGGATTAAGATTTTTAATAAAATTAATATCAATTTGAGGTACTATACTTTTTAATTCTTTTTCATCCAGATCTTTTATTTCTTTTTTATTTTTTATGGCATAAGCAACAATTTGTCCTGTAAGATGATGCGCTGTTCTAAAAGGGACTCCTTGTTTTACAAGATTTTCTGCAATATCTGTTGCTATAATATACCCTTTTTTACAGGCATTTTCCATAATCTGTGTGTTAAATATAATTTCTTCCATTAACTCTTTTAAAACATTAAGACTTGATATGGAAATTTCAATTGTTTCAAAAAGAAATTTTTTATCCTCCTGAAAATCCCTGTTATATGATAAAGGAAGGCCTTTTATTAAAGAAAATATACCTGAAATATTTCCAATGACAGAAGAAGTTTTCCCTCTGATAAGTTCTAAAACATCAGGATTTTTTTTCTGTGGCATTATGCTTGAACCTGTACAAAATTCATCAGGTAGTATAACAAAATCAATAAGAGGGCAAGACCAGATTATTAATTCTTCTGCCAGACGGGAAAGATGAATCATAAGAATTCCACAGTCTGATATTGTTTCAAGAATAAAATCTCTATCACTTACAGCATCAACACTATTATCAAATGTTTTTTTAAATCCTAATTGCCTGCTGGAAAATAGAGGGTCTATATTAAAAGAGGTACCTACTCCTGAGCCAGCCCCCAATGGTGAAATATTTATGTTATCAAGACAGTTTTTTAGTCTGTCTTTGTCTCTTTCCAGCATGGATACATAACAGAGTAGATGATGTGAAAGCAATACAGGCTGGCTTGGTTGAAAATGAGTGAATTCCGTCATATATGTATTGATATATTCCTCTGATTTTTTTAGAATTGTGTTCTGAAGATTTTTAATTCTATCTAACATCTGTAAAATAAAGTCTTTAAGATATAGTTTTTCATCTAAAACAATCTGATCATTTCTTGAACGGCTTGTATGAATTTTTTCTCCTGTTTTCCCAATAATTTCAATCAGTCTTCTTTCTATAGCAGAATGTATATCTTCATCTTCTTCTTTGAATTGAAAAATATTTTTTTCAAATTCATTTAAAATTTTTTTTAGACCTTTTTCTATTTGTTTACTTTCATTTTTAGATATAATACCTGTTTGATCAAGCATTTTGACATGGACAATACTTCCTTTTATATCATATATGGCAAGTTTATTATCAATATTTATTGAGAAAGTAAATTTTTTTGCAGAATCACTCAGTTCTTTTAGTCTTCCTTCCCATATATATGCCATATTTTTTCTCCTGACTGTATATTTATTGAGTGAAAAATATTATTTTTGTGTTTTAAGTATATAATATACTAATTATTATATAATAATTAATCAAATAAAAAAAATGGAAGACAAACTATATTTTACAGATAAAGATAGAGTTATAATATTTGCCCCACACCCTGATGATGAAATTTTGGGTTGTGCAGGAATAATTCAGGAGTGTCTGGATAAAAAAGGACGGGTTTATATTGTTTTTTTTACCAATGGGGATAGGAATGAAATAGCATTCAAACTTTTTAAAAAAAAATTAATACTTCATCCGGAGGATTATGTAAAACTTGGAGAGCTAAGAAGCCAGGAATCTTTGAAAGCAAATAAAGTTTTAAATATTCCATCAGAAAATCTTATTTTTCTTGGATATCCAGACTATGGTACTTTAAATATCTGGACAAAATATTGGAATACTGATAAACCATTTAGAAGTTCCAGAACCAAAACCACCTATGTGCCATATCCAAGAAATTTATCTTATTCCAAGCCTTATATTGGAGAAAGCATAATTCCTGATTTTGTAAAAATAATGAAAAAAATAAAACCTACAAAAGTTTTTTTAACAAGTCCCTGGGATAATAATTGCGACCATAAAGCAATGTTTAATTTCTGTACTGCTGCCTTTTTGGAAACAAAAGAAGAATTTTTACCTGAGATTTATCTATATTTAATACATTATAAAAAATGGCCCGAACCTAAGAAATTTGCATCACATTTTACATTAGAACCTCCTATTAAATTAAAAAACAATATATGGGTGTCGTATTATTTGATTTCAAACCAGATAAATCAAAAAATCAAGGCTTTAAGTTGTTTTCAAACAGAACTTATAGGAACTAAAAATTTTATTTTTTCTTTTATAAGGAAAAATGAAATCTTTGAGAAAATGAAAATTCCATTGTTACAAAACGGTAAATTTATACTTATGCAAAATAAAAATTCCACTCTGGAAATTTTACAGGGAAAAGAATTTATATCTATTAAATTTATAATGAAAAAAAGAAAAATTTTCAGAAGTAGATTTAATCTTGAAATATATATTTTTGGATTTAAAGAAAAAATTTCTTTTTCCTCAATGCCAAAGATTACCTTGAAGGTTAATCATAAAAAAAAGCTTGTAGTAAAAAATTGTAATGAAACAATATTATCACATGGGATAGATTGTTTTTACAGCAGAAATGATGTAATACTAAATATTCCTAAAAATTTACTGGGTAATCCTGACTACATTTTTTGTGGCGGAAAAATAAAACTGAGAAATCTTGCTTTTAAATTATTTATATGGCAGATTTATAAATTATGATAATATAAATAACCTGATATAAATTTTTTAAAATAGAAAAGGTATAAAATGACTAAAAATCTTGTAATTGTGGAATCGCCAACAAAGGCAAAAACGATAAACTATATTTTAAAGGGTAAATTTACTATAAAAGCAACATTAGGTCATGTAATAGATTTACCTGAAGATAGATTTGGAGTTGATTTAAATACATTCCAGCCAACATATATTGTAATGAAGGGTAAAAAACATATTCTTGAATTATTAAAAAAAATGGCTGAGTCTGCTGAAGAAGTTTATATAGCGACTGATGAAGATAGAGAAGGAGAGGCTATTGCCTGGCATACAGTTAACTATATTGGAAAGGATATAAATACAGTTAAAAGGGTTGCTTTTCATGAAATAACCCCAGTTGCTATTCAAAAGGCTTTTGAGAATCCGCGAAAAATTGACCTTGCTCTTGTTAATGCCCAACAGGCAAGAAGAATACTAGATAGAATTGTAGGATATACATTAAGTCCTTTTCTGGCTAAAAAACTTGGGGGTTTTCTTTCTGCAGGGAGAGTTCAGTCTGTTGCCCTGAGACTTATTGTTGATAGAGAAAGAGAAATACAAAATTTTATTTCTAAAAAATACTGGACAATAAAAATATTTATAGAAAAAAATGGAATAAAAATTTTTCTTGACCTTGTTTTTATTGATGGAAAAAAAATAGAGGAAACAAGTCTTGATAGTTTGGTTCTTGTTGAAAAAATACTTTCTGAATTGAAAAATCATTCTATAACAATAAGCAAAATTGAAGATGTTCAAAGAACTTTAAGACCATATCCTCCTTTTGTGACAAGTACATTACAACAGGAATCTTCAATTAGATTAGGGTTTACATCCTCAAAAACAATGTTTATTGCGCAAAAACTTTATGAAGGTATTGATATAGGCAAAAAAAACCCTGTAGGGCTTATTACTTATATGAGAACAGATTCCCCATCAGTTGCAAAATCTGCACAATCCCAGGCTTTTAAATTTATTAAGGAAAAGTATGGAATGCAGTTTGTTCCGGACAAACCTCCTGTATATAAAGCAAAAGTATCTTCAGCCCAGGAAGCCCATGAATCAATAAGACCTACAGATGTTTATCTTATTCCGGATGAAATAAAAAAATATCTTTCTAAAGAACAATTCTCCCTTTATGAACTTATCTGGAAAAGATTTATTGCCAGTCAGATGAAGTCTGCGATTATAGAAACAAAAACGATTTCCGGAATATCAGAGAGATATGGATTTGAAACAAAAAATTCAAAAATTATTTTTACCGGATTTATGGAAATTTGGCCGGTAAAAATAGATATGGGCCAGCAAATAGATTTTCCAATTAAAGAAAAAGATATTTTTAAGATTATAGATGCTTTATCTGAGGAAAAACAGACAAAGCCACCTGCCAGATATACAGAGGCATCTCTTATAAAAGCAATGGAGAAATTTGGAGTTGGAAGACCTTCTACATATGCACCAACAATGCAGACATTATATAGAAGAAATTATATAAAAAGTGAAAAAAGAATTCTGATTCCTCAGGAGATAGGCTTTCAGGTTATAGATATTCTTACAAAATTCTTTCCTGACATTCTTGATATTGGTTTTACTGCAAAGTTTGAGGAACATCTTGATAATATTGCAGAAGGTGGAAAAGATTGGATTGAACTTTTAAAAGAATTTTATACAGGTTATAAGCCATCTTTAGATAAAGCAATGGAAGGCGTCAAAGATATGCCTCCTGTTGAAAAAATAAAAAAAGAAAAGGAATATACAAATAAGGTATGCCCAAAATGTAATGGAAGACTTGTGATAAGAAAAGGTCCTCATGGTCCTTTTCTTGGTTGTGAGAATTTTCCAAAATGCAGATATACTGAAAGTATCCCTAAATAAAATGATTATTATTCCGGCAATAGATTTAAAAAAAAATGAGATTGTGAGGCTTTATCAGGGGAAATTTGAAGAATCCACTTCTTATTCAAAAGATATTGTCAGTCTTGTAAAAGAATTTATTATAAAAGGAGCAAAAAGGTTACATATTATTTGTTTGTTAGGGGCAAAAAATGGACAAAACAAAATTTAGAA
>JAMCZX010000028.1:0-2181 GCA_023485205.1 Candidatus Omnitrophota bacterium
ATATTTTTTCTTTTTCACTCCGTATATAGGTAAAGAACACGCTATAGCATTAGACCTGATTGTATTTTTTATGACAATCACTCAAAGTCTCGTAGGAGGAATAGTTTTTTTAATTCATAAGGAACAAAAATAAAAAAGATATTCATAGAAATGTGCATAAAAACATAATATGGAACAATAGCTTTTACAATAAAATATTGTAAAATTATAGAAATACCCTGAACAAGAATACTGACAGATGAAGCATAAGAAACACTTTTACCATTCATTCCATAGTCTCTTAAATAATAATAAAAAGTTACTACCTTGTTTTTAATTTTAAAAGGTAGAATTTTTCCTATTATTCTGGCAAATTCATTCCATATAATAACCAACCATCCAATAAGAAGAACAATAAAAATTATAATAATTGCATATATTGCCTCTGGTGAAATATGTTTCCTGAAAAATATAACAGCAATAACGCCCATTATTATTACAGAACAGGAGCCTATAAATCTATCAAAAAAAACAGAAATTCCAAGTTTTAATTTTTCTTCTTTTTTTTTAACAAAATAATAAATTCTTGCTATATCTCCACCGCTCCCGGTAGGTAGAAATAAATTAAAAAAAAGTCCAATCATTGTAATTTTCCATATATAAAAATATCTGGACTTTTTATCAGAAATTTTAATGATTGTATGCCATCTTAATGCTAATAAAAAAGTAAGCAGTATATTCAATAAAATTACAGAAATAAGAATAGATTTTGATGAATTTTTTAAAACCTCAAAAAGTAAATGAATATTTATTTCCCGGAAAACAATGAAAAGAAACAGTCCGCTAATGATAATTTTAATAAAAATATTAAGTAGATTTTTTTTCATGTTTTTCAAATTCTTCCTTTATGCTATTAAGCAGTCCATTAATAAATTGCGGGGAATCCTGTGAACCATATTTTTTACTTATTTCAATTGCTTCATTTATTGATACGGCTGGTGGGATTTCAGGCAGAAACCATATTTCATAAGTGGCTATACGAAGAATATTTTTATCTATAAAAAGCAGTCTGTCTAATTTCCATTTTAGACTGAATTTTGATATAAGATTATCAATAAATTGAGAATTTTTAATAACACCTTCTACTATTGTTATAGTAAAATCTTTGGATAAAGAATTTATATTTAATATAGAGGTGAATAATTCTAAATTTATTGGTATTTTGAAATTATCAGAAATATCCAATTGATATAAAATTTTCAAAGCATCTTCACGGGATTTTCTTCTAATTGTCATTTAAGAATATTATTCAGATTAATCATTTCAATTAAAGATAAGGCAGCCTGCCATCCCTTATTACCCATTTTTGTCCCTGCTCTTTCTTCTGCCTGTTCAATATTTTCTGCTATAATAATTCCTCCTGTTACAGGAATAGACATTTCAACATTTATCTGTCCAAGGAATCTACTTATCTGTCCGGCAATATATTCAGAATGAGTTGTTGCGCCTCTTATAATTATAGATAAACATATTAGTCCATCATATTTTTTCAAAGATGCCATTTTTTTTGCTGCAAATGGAATTTCCATTGTACCTGGAACCCATGCAATATCAATATTGTCTTCTTTTCCACCATGCCTTTTTATACAATCAATTGCTCCATCCAGAAGATTTTTTGTAAAAAGTTCATGAAATCTACTTATTACAATTCCTATTTTTTTACCTTCTGCCAATAAATTTCCTTCATATATATTCATTTTATTTTCCTCCTTATACTTTTTTTAATAAATGTTTCATTTTTTTCTTTTTTGTAATTAAATATTTTTCAGAATGTGGATTGGGTTCTACTTCTATAGGCACTCTTTCAACAATTTCCAAATTATAACCTTTTAAACCTACAATTTTTGTGGGATTGTTTGTAAGAAGTCTGATTTTTCTTATTCCAAGGTCCAAAAGAATTTGCGCTCCGATACCATAATCTCTTAAGTCGGCAGGATACCCCAAATGAATATTTGCTTCCACTGTATCAAAATTTTTTTTATCCTGAAGATAATAGGCTCTTAGCTTATCCACAAGACCAATACCTCTTCCTTCCTGGGGGAGATATACCACAACACCACCTTCTTTTGCTATCATTGAAAGTGATTTATTAAGCTGTTCCCCACAATCACATCTAAGTGAATGAAAAATATTTAATTACAA
>JAMCZX010000028.1:2191-3415 GCA_023485205.1 Candidatus Omnitrophota bacterium
GAATGCATTCTTACAAGTATAGCTGTATTACTATTTTTTAAAGGAAATTGTCCTTTTGCAAGAACAATATTATAATTATTTTCTATAATATCCCTATAAAGAAAAAGTTTAAATTCTCCAAATTTTGTTGGAAGATTAACATCTAAAACCTTTTCAACTAATTTTTCTTTTTTTCTTCTATACTGAATCAGGTCTGCAATAGTTATAATTTTTATATTATATTTTTGAGATATTTTTATCAATTCCGGTAGTTTTGCCATTTTTCCATTTTCTGATATAATTTCACAAATAACTCCTGCCGGGTATGAATTAGATAGTTGTGCCAGATCAACTGCTGTTTCGGTATGTCCTGCCCTGACAAGAACCCCTCCTGGTTTGGCTATAATAGGAAATATATGCCCCGGTTTTGCAAAATTCTGGGGCCCAAATTTTTCATCAACCAAAGATTTTATTGTTTTGGCTCTATCATAAGCAGAAATACCTGTGGTTGTACCTTCTTTTACATCTACAGAAACAGTAAAATTTGTCTGATGCAGGGCTGTGTTTTCTTCAACCATAGGTGAAATTTCTAATTTTTCAGCTCTTTGCTGTGTTAAAGCGACACAAATAAGACCTCTTGCCTTCTTGGTCATGAAATTTATTTTTTGTGGAGTGACTTTTGGGGCAGATAAAACAAGGTCTCCTTCATTTTCTCTTTTTTCATCATCAACAACAATAATAAATTTTCCTTTTTTAAAGTCTTCTATTGCTTCTTGAATTGAAGCAAAAATTTTTTTAGTATATATATGCTGATTTTGATATTTGTTTTCTGTTTTCATATTTTATTTTGGTATCTACAATAGCTTTTACATTCATATCTATTTCTACATCTCAAATTGTAAATCTTGAAAGAGCCTTAAAATATGGAGATAGGGTAGGGGGGCATATTTTATCGGGACATATTGATTTTCAGACAAAAGTTGTAGATTTATCGTTAAAGAACAAAACTGGTATAATAAAAATTTTTATACCGGCAAAATATAGAAACTATTTTTTAAAGTGTATGGAATTATCCATATAGTTATATATTCTTCTTGGACTTCTGCAATTGTAAGAGAAATTCCATCTATACCTATAGAACCTTTTGTTAAAAAATAGTTTCTATATTTTGCCGGTATAAAAATTTTTATTATACCAGTTTTGTTCTTTAACGATAAATCTACAACTTTTGTCTGAAAATCAATA
>JAMCZX010000004.1 GCA_023485205.1 Candidatus Omnitrophota bacterium
TACATTCCATTACATCAAATGCATTTGCAATTAAAATATCTTCATCCGCCAAAGCAGCTCCTATTCTTTTTTCTCCCAAATCAAGTCCAAGAATTTTCATAATTTATTTTATATACAGTATTAAGTGCTCTTTTGATTTCTTTTACATCATGAACACGAAATATTTTTGCTCCATTAATATAAGCAACTACACAGCTGGCAATGCTACTTTCTAACCTTTCCTCCACAGGTCCATTATCCCCCTGTA
Source organism: Candidatus Omnitrophota bacterium (assembly GCA_023485205.1). The sequence goes on from JAMCZX010000004.1 coordinate 248, forward strand.
TTTTCCCTAAAAAAGATTTTCTTGATGTTCCAATAAGTATTGGTTTCTCTAAAAAAGTAAATTCTTTCAGCCTGTTTAAAATTAAAAGATTATCTTCCACTCTTTTCCCAAAACCAATACCAGGGTCTATTATAATATTTTCAGGATTTATTCCTCTTTTTTCTGCAAAATCAATTCTTTCTTTAAAAAAATCCTTAACTTCTTTTATAACATCCTTGTAAAATGGATTTTTTTGCATAGTTTCAGGTGTTCCCTGCATATGCATTAAAACTACAGAACATCCGGCATTTTTAATCACTTCTGCCATCCTATTATCATATCTCATTGCATAGATATCATTAATAATACCAACTCCGTTTTCAAGTACTTTTTCTGCAACTTTACTTTTATAGGTATCACATGAAATTGGAATTTTTATCTCTTTTTTTAACGAAGAAATTAAAGGAACCAGTCTATCTATTTCATCTTCTTCTTTTAAAGGTAAAGAACCAGGTCTTGTTGATTCTGCTCCAATATCCACTATATCTGCACCTTCAGATTGTATTTCTATAACACGATTATAGGCTTTATCAAAATCAAAATATTTGCCACCATTAAAAAATGAATCTTTGGTAATATTAACAATACCCATTACCAAAGGCTTATTAGTTATTGATATTTTAATTGTCTCTAAATTCATTTTATAATTTTTTTAATAAGGTCCTACGAAAATCTTCAGCCGGCAGATTATCAATTGCATCTGCTTCCTGTTCTGTAAAATATCTCATCTTACCAGCAAGTGTTCCTGCCAAAATTGTTTTAGCGCTATCTTCTACTACCCAGCTTCTGGAAAAAGCCTCCTTCAAACTTTCTCCTACACAAACCACTCCATGGTTTATCAAAAGAACCACATTATATATTTTTATTTGTTCAACGACTACTTCTCTAAGTTCCTGGCCTCCAGGAACCACATAAGAAACAATTGGAACTTTCTTGCCAAGTAATGCCACAAAATCCGGACAAAATGGTTTAAAATCTATACCAGCAGATATTAAACCAATAGTTAACGGGGGATGTGTATGTATTACTGCTTTTATTTCTGAACGCTGAAGATAACATCCAAGATGCATAGAAACTTCACAGGTTGGTTTTAGTCCCTCTACAGCACCTGTTTTAATATTCAATTTAACCCATTGTTCAGGGGCTATTTCATCAAGAGCAAATCCTGTGGGGGAAAGATAAATAAACTCTCCATCTCTTGCGCTTATATTACCACCCGGTCCCACAGCCAAACCTTTTTCAATAATTTTTTTACCATACAAACTTAGATGTTCTCTTATTTCTTTTTCCATTTTTCTTCCTTTCTATATTTATTAAGGTTTTATTACTTTGATACCTAAATTTTGAATACCTTTATCATAAGTGAAAATTTCTTTATCTCCTGAATTTTCCATATAAGCAGCAATATAACAATCAACAATATCTCCTGAATGGATTTGCCATATTTCCAAAGTTCGTTCCATAATTTTTTTGTTTTTCATGTAAATGCCATTTAAGAAAAGAATTCTTTTTAAATTTTCAATAATTTCTATTTTTTTTATTTTATAAAAACTTTTTAATACGAATATTACTTGTAAAAAAACTATGTCTAATAATTCCACATTAAGATTTCCATTATCCAATTGTAAAAAAAATTTTTCTAAATCTTCCGGTTGTTTTTCTTTTTCTTCAACAAGATATCTTACAATTACATTTGTATCTAAAAATTTCATATATATTTTTTTGTAAATTCTTTCACAGTTGCTTTTTCAATTTCTTTTTTGGTAAGTATTTTATTTTTATTATATTTACTTAATGCCCCTTGTATTTTTCTAATATCTTTTTCTTTTACAGGAACAAGTACAAGTCTGTTTTTTTCTTCATATATCTGTACTTTTTCACCTATTTGAAGACCATATTTCTTTCTTAAAAAAGCAGGAATTACAACCTGCCCTTTGTTAAATATTTTGGTAAGCATATATTTTTTATTTCCTTCCAGGTTATACTCTATAGTATAACATAATATAAAAACAGTCAAATTTAAGAACAGAAATTATTTTTCAATAGGGTTAAGTTCTGTTGTACAATATGGACAACGAATTGCCTTTATTGGAATAGTTGACATGCAGAATGGACATTCTTTTGTATTTGAAACTGCAGCCGCCGCATCAGCACGTTTCAATCTATTTATAGCCCTGACAATAAAAAAAACTACAAAAGCAATGATAAAAAAACTTACTATTGTATTCAGAAATAATCCATAGTTTATAGTAATAGCACCCGCCTTTTGAGCTTGAACAAGGGAGGCATAAGGACCAGGAATTACCCCCTGTTTAAGTACTATAAAAAAGTTTGAAAAATTAACCTTTTTTAGTAAAAGACTTATAGGCGGCATTACAATATCAGAAACCAAAGATTTAACTATTGAACCGAAAGCCGCTCCAATAATTATTCCAATGGCCATATCAACAACATTTCCTTTCATTGCGAACTCTTTAAATTCTTTTATCATATGATTTTAACGGCTTTTTGTTTAATGAGTTTTTTTTAAATTAAAAGATTATCTTCTACTTTTTTACCAAAGACTTATTAGTTATTTGTATTTTGATTATCTCTAAATCCATTTCTCATTTCTTTGAATTTTCCATTAACAAACTTATGAATTATACTGGAAATATATGTCTGATATGGTAAACCCTCAATTATCGCTTTCTTCTGCAATTCAAGTAAATCCCTTTCTGAAATTCTAATGTTTAATCTTTTATCTTTCTTTAAAGTAGTTCTTGCATATCGTATCAAGTCGGATTTTCTTTTTGATGGGTTTTTAACGGTAACCCATTCTCCTTTTTCAAAACTATCCAGTATTCGTTTTTCTTCTTTTGACAATCTTATTTTCATGATTTTTCTCCAAAATAAATTTTTGTTGCTTTTCTACTCGGTATTATTGTTTTTAAAAATATTTCTTCATCATTTTCAATATAAGGAACAAGATATGCATATTTATTTATTCCGATTACCAATATCCGTTGCCCGGTATATTTATTTTTATTAGGATGTTCATAATCATCCAGTATATTCCCATTTTCTATATGCAAAATTATATCTTCAAAACAAATTCCTCTGGTTTTCTTAAGACGTGTACTTTTATCAGAATTCCAGTTTATGTGTTTCATTTATTTGATTATATCACATTATCACATTGTGTGCATTTTGGAAAAATTATAATATTTTTATTTTTGCGAATTTGCCTTTGCCATATTTTATAACTGAACCGTCAGAAACATATTCATTAAAATTCTCAACTAATTTATCATTGATTTTAACTGCCTTTTGTTTAATTAATCTTTTTGCTTCAGAGTTTGAATAATTAAATCCCAAAACAAGAACAGAAATAATATGAATTCTACCATTTATTAAGGCTTCTTTAGAGATTTTAATTTCGGGTATATCTGTTGGATTTTCTTTATTTTTAAAAATTTTATCAAACTCAATTCCAGCCGTTTCTGCTTCCTGTTTCCCAAAAAATTCTTCTACAATAGTCTTTGCTAAAAAAAATTTACCATCTCTTGGATTTGTTTCTATAACCTTTTTAAAATCATCTATAGGGATTTTGGTAAGAAGAGTAAAGTAATGCTCCATTATATTATCAGGTATAGACATAATCTTACCAAACATATCCTGTGGTGTTGTATTTACAGGTATATAGTTTTTATAACTTTTGCTCATTTTCATTTTACCATCTGTTCCAACAAGTATTGGCATGGTTATAACAATCTGTTTTTCCTGTCCAAAAAACTCCTGTAAAGACCTGCCTGCAAGAAGATTGAATTTTTGTTCTGTCGCACCGATTTCAATATCTGAATTTAATGCAACAGAATCATATCCCTGTAAAAGCGGATAAAAAAATTCATGCAAAAATATCGGTTTACCTGATTTATATCGTGCGGAAAAATCATCTCTTTCAAGAATCTGGGCAACAGTAAAAACAGAAGCAACCTTTATAAAATTCTCAAGAGAAATTTTTTTTAACCAGTCTGAATTATAAACAAATTCGGTTTTTTCAATAGAAAGTATATTTGAAATCTGTTCCTTATATGTCTCTAAATTATTTTTTATTTCTTTTTCAGAAAGGATAGGTCTGGTTTCATTTCTCCCTGTCGGGTCCCCAATTCTTGCAGTAAAATCACCTATTAGAAAAAGAATTTTATGTCCTAATTCCTGAAAATCTTTTAGTTTTTTTATAACCACTGTATGACCAAGATGTATTTCCGGACTTGTTGGGTCAATACCATATTTTATTCGTAAAGGTTTTCCGATTTTAAGAGAATCTGTAATTTTAAGTTTTAATTGATTTTCATCAATAATATCAACTGTTCCCCTTTTAATAATTTCTATTTGCTTTTCAATATCTTTTTCCATATATAAAATAGTGAACCTTATAAAATCATATTTATTTACTATAATATTTTTATTTATTTTACTATAATTTTAAAAATTACTAAAATTGTAAATAATTTCTATCAGGTATTGACTTGGCAAAAAAATATAAGTATAATATTTTATAAACAGTTTATAGAAATAGTTCATAATTATAAATATTATTAAAGAAAAAGTATGAAAAAAATATCATTATCTTTAATAGCCAAAGAAGCAAGGGTTTCAAAAAGTGTTGTTTCAGCGGTTCTATCAAAACAGGAAAATAAAAAGATATTTGTAAGCGATAAAACAAAAGAAAAAATTCTCAATATTGCCCAACAATATAATTATATATTACCAAAAAGCGGAAAAGAACTTGTATCAGGACGGAGTGATACAATCGGAATTATGTTTCATATGTTTACTCCATTTTTTGGAGAAGTTCTAACAGAAATTCAGAAAAAAGCATTCAAAAAAAATCTTGACATATCCATATACTTTACAAGCCATAGAGCTGATTTAGAAGAACAATTTTTAGAACAAAGCAGGGATGGAAGAGTGGATGGTCTGATTATACTTGGTTGGGTAAATAAAGAAAGCCCGGAAAGATATAAAAAATATTTTGAATATCCTTATAACATAAAAATTTTAAATTATGGTGCTGTATTTGTAGAAGGTTTACCCACAATCTCTTTTGATGAAAAACAAGCAGGGATTCTTGCTTATCAGCATTTAAAAGAAATAGGATGTAAAACATTTGCAGGTTTTGGCGGAAGTCAAGAGAATAGTAGAATTGATTCTTTTTGTAAGGAAGCAGAAAAAGATGGAGCAAAAGTAAAAAATTTCTTTCAGTCTCAATTTATAGGCAATTGGGAAGAAGAAGGTAAACTTGCAAGTAAATTTTTTGAAACTACAAAAAACATACCTGAAGGCATATTTTGTTATAATGATTTATATGCATTAGGTCTTATTTCTGAAGCACAAAAAAGAGGTATAAAAATTCCCAGGGATATTGCAATTATAGGTTGTGATAATACCCAGATATGTTTGTACTTAAACCCTTCTATTACCAGTATAGATACAAATAAAGCGGAATCTGCAAAAAAGATGATAGAAATTATCACAAATCTTATAAATGGAACAGAACCGAATCCTATAAATACAATAATTCCTGTCAGTTTAGTGGAAAGAGAAAGCACAAAAAGGAGGTGAAAAAGATATGAAAGAAAAAGAAGAAATTTTAAAAGAAAAAACAAATAATAAAACAGAAAAGGAGGAAGAAATCATGCAAAAACAAAAGAAAAATAAAAAAGGTTTTACCCTCATAGAGCTATTGGTAGTAATAGCCATCATTGCTATACTTGCGGCAATGTTGCTACCAGCTTTAGCAAAAGCAAGACTTGATGCAGAAAAAACAGTATCTATGAATAATTTATATCAATTAACTCTTGCATCACTTCTTTATACACAGGACTATAATGGATGGTTTCCTATCAATTATGCCAATGCTCCTTTATATACCATTCAAGGTACAGCTCAAATACTTGCGGTACAAGGATATATACCAAGTTTTAATTGGGGAGGTGGAGTATGGCCTGCACCGGGAAATGCCACTCAAAATTGTTTAGTAATGGATCCGACCGTATTTAATCCAAATCCTTATGAACCCGTATGGTATAGCAACGTTTATTGGAATTATGCTTTTGGAGATTATGAACTAAATGGATACCTTTATTCACAAGTAGGTAATTATCCATTTGCTAAATTAGATCTTATTTCTCCACCCTCTCAAATTTTTCTTTGGGGCGCACCTATGGCCACTTATGGAGATGATAATATATTTGCAAGAAAAGATGAAGAAGCAAATGCTGGCATATACCAGACATTATGGAATTGGGATGGGGGAACAGAAAGAGGACCGTATTCTGTAACAAATCCAAATATGGGTGGAGGAGTAAATTTATCATTTCTTGATGGGCATGTAGAATATGTGCCATATAGTAAAATTTCACCGACATGGTTCAATTCTAATAGTGCAGTTGCTCATAATTTTGCTGATACAGCTCAATCTTTTTACCCATGGAAAGGACCATATGACTTTGGTTGGTAATATATTATGATAAATATTAAGACTTAGTATAAACTGAAATCTATCCCGTAGAATGGGAAGATTAAAAAACTGGTTTTGATAATTGTCAAAAGGAAAAAGATGAAAAATATTGGTGGTGTGATATGTGGAATTTTTTTGTTTACTGTTGTCTGTTTTGCCGCTAAAAGCCTGCCTGTCGGTTCTAATTTATGGAAAGCAAAAATAAGTCTTGGACAGGGAAAAGGAACAGTTAAAAAACTTGGGAATAACACATTGGAATTTAATGTTTTCATAAACAGTGTCAGTAATTATTCTGAAGATACTGAAATGAAAGCAGGTATTGTAGATTTCATTCTTAAAAATCCTGTGAAATTACCTTCTGATGTTACTGGATTTTCATACTGGATAAGGTCAAACAACTACGGTGGAATATTTCGTTTTTTAATAAAGGATAAGACCGGTGCATTATATGCTCTTGGCACAAAGTTTAGCGGTCTAAGTTCTATTCCTGACACTTCCACCTGGTGTTACGGTGAAAGTTTTCATTTTAATGATACTGAAATGGGCAGGGTTGACCCATGGGTAATGATAAGACTGGATAAAAAGGATTATTATTCTATTCCGCATGGAAAAATCTTTCTTGTAGGATTCCGATTCATTCTTACTCATACAGGTAATTTGCAAACAGATATTTCCGATGTTTCATTTTTAAAATTGAATAAAAAGCCAGGGAATTATTGGGTTATAAACCCTGATACTGCATGGTGCAACAGAACCAATAGCGTGGGATTATCCGCTTACGGCTGGAATGGTATGAGCCAATCCATGCAATTAAACAGGCCTCATATACTAATATCAGATATGGGTCTGCCACCTGGCAAATATATGATAAGATGGGAAATACTTGCAGTTGATGACTGGAAGATAATAACAACTGGTAAAAACATTATAAATGTATCAGAAAAAATTCCAATTTCTCCATCCACAGAAAAGGTTATTTCTTTTCCACTTTTACCAAGAGGAATTTATCATTTAAGAATAATTGCAATCCCTGAAAATGGAGGAAATCCAATAGAAAAGTTTTGTTATTATAAAATCATTCGTACTAACATTAAAAAATTTATCAGAACAAATCTCTCAGGAAAACTTATAAATTTCTCAGGTATCAATATATTTCCAAATTCCAAAAATGCTATGGCAAAAATCAGAATCTCTGGTATTAAACAGTACAAAAATGTTGTTTTAATATACAAAGTTTATTCCACTTCTGAAAATCTACTGAAATCCGGACAAATTTTCGTTAATACCAACAAACAGGTTATTATTCCATTAAATTCTTGTTTTAACATGAGTCCCGCAATAAGAATGCTTGTAGAATTAAAAACTTCCTCTGGTAGGCTGCTGGACGAAAGTGACCGTATGTTTGGAATTAAATCTGTAGAACCTGTTTTTGGTCCTGCAGTATCAAAACAGGGATTTTTAAAAAATTCCATATTACGTGATAAACAGGACTGGAATGAAGGAACCACACCATTTTATTCTGATTTTTCCAAATATTCAAAAGACTTAAAAGTGTGGCTAAAAGAAGCTAAGGAAGATGATTATAATGCAGTAGAATTATCTGCACCATGGGTTGAAATGGAACCTATGCCTGGAATATATGATTTTTCATGTCTTGATAGGATTACTAATATGGTTTCAAAATATGGATTGAAAGTTATATGGCGTATTCATGCTCTTGCAGAAAATACTCCAATCTGGGATTATGGCTCATTCCAGGAAAATCAGTATGGTTGTGCACAGGGTTTATGGTCTGGCAGTTCAAATCTGATTTTCGGACCAACTAATAAAAATTATAATCATGCAATTGACAGATTTTGCCTGGAGATTTCCCGACATTATGCAGGGAATTCTACAGTTTTAGGTTATTCAGTGGAAGGATTATTTTTTGACCATGGATACCTTGATATGCCATGGTTAAATCAATATGTAGATTATTCACAAACCAGCAAAAATGCATTTGTCAGATACCTGAAAGCAAAAGGTTATACACTAAATAAAGTCAACAGACTTTTCCACAAAGATTACAAAACATGGGCTGATATGTCTTTGCCAATACCTTCGTTTCATTTTTCTTCACAGGGAAATCTTCTTCCTAATTATAGTCAACAATGGAAGGAATTCATAAATTATAAAATCAAAGTTATCGGTGACTATTACATGAATATGTTGAAATCTTTGAGAAAAGGAGATAATTCCTGTCTAATATATGTATATGCTGTTCCTGAAATATGGGAATTTCAAAGCAGCAGATTTGTAAAAAATAATATTTTCCTGGCAGGAGGTGGTATGGAAAAACCTTTTCCATATCGTGCTAATATTGTAAGAACAAGATATGAACCCATAGGTAAAGTTGCCAGAACAAAAGAACTTGTGGATATTGGATATTCCAATCTGCTTTTCAACAAACCAGGATGGAATGCTTTTGGAAATTACTGGTTTCTTCACTGGACATTAAACAATGTCACTGCTGATATAAAAGCCGCTGAGCTTAGGATAAAAGACTGGAACTCTGTTTGTGACCAGATTGCAGGAGTAAAACAGATTGTTGCCTCAGGTTCAAACAATCCAATTTTTTTATATTCTCCTGATGTTCTGCTTTATGTTTTCCAAAGTACATTTGTCCCACGCCTTTATGATTACTGGAGTCCTCTGGATTTTATGATAAATAAAAACAATCTTAACATTGAAATTGTATCAACAAAAGAATTGCCATTTATGCATATATACCGTGCACCTTACATAATACTTCCTTATTTTTCTACAGTCGTTGGAAGTCAAACGAGAAAAAGAATAATAAAGTATGTAAAAGATGGAGGAACACTTTTCATGGAAGCAACATTTGGCAGATATGACATAAATAAACCCGGGCAGAAAAATATTTTCCTAAAAGAACTCGGACTTCCGGGTATAGCCAATGAATCTACTGACTGGAGTAAAAATAATGTGCCTGTATACCTAACCGGAAGTAAATTCTTTCCTAAAAAAACAGATATTTATTTCAGGACAAACGGCTGGAATCCTCCAATAGAAAAAGAGATTACCCCATGGATATTTACTACCAATAGAAGTTTTTTTAAGATTTTTTATCCTTTACCAGGAAATTATAAAACTATCGGCACACTATCAAACGGGTCTCCAGCAATAACCTATTCTAAAATAGGTAAAGGCAGAGTTATAATTTTCTGGGGAGTAATAGATTGGGCGGCATCATCTAATCTTTTACCGGCAATAAATAAATTAGTATACGGAAGTACAAGCAATAGAAGTTTTGCCGGAGGACTCATAGTTAATTTTTATAAGAAAGACGGCATTTATTTCGCAATGGGCAGAAGGTTTGCTTCATATAATATTATTTCCCAATTAGAAAACGGGAACCAGAATATGGTAAAATCTGCTGGTCCTCGTGTTTTGTATGTAAAAACATCCAACCTTCCAGAAGGCAATTATAAAATCACAGATATCCTGAACAAAAAAGAATATGGGATTTTCAGTTCTGAAAAAATAAAGAAAAAAGGAATTCCAATCAATCTTTTTAAAGGTCAGGCATTTCTGTTAAAAATAGAAAAAATACAATAGAGGGAAATATGAAAAAAATATTGCAGGTCTTTATAATTACTGTTTTAACAGTTTCTATTAATTGTATGGCTTTTTCTTTTTCTCAGTACCAGATTTTGCATCGCTTAAGCATTCCTGATAATTGGAAACCTGCAAAATATATAAGTCTTAATCATATTGCAGAAAAAAACATATTAAAAATATCTTTTACAGGAGTCAGAGTAAATACAAACCTTAATTTTTATCTTAAAAAACCTCTTCCACTTGATACAAAAGTAAAATCAATTGACCTGTGGGCATATCATCCTGCTACAGAAATTAATCAAGACACAGGTTTTTCACTTAATGCAATTTTTTTGGATAAGACTGGTAAAAAAATAATCTCAGGTTTTCAATGGGATAATACATTTATAGCCAGCCATATAGGACCTCCAAATGTGAGAGAATCTGATATCTGGAAATATCTTTGGTGTAAACCCCCTAAAAATGCTGTAAAATTCATCGGATTCAATATTAATATTTTTTATATAGAAAATGTTCCTGTTCTGACAGAAAAAAAGAGTTTATTTATTAAGGATATAGCGTTTGACAGGATTAATTATTCAAAAACAAAACTGTATTATGTTGTATTGGGACCACAAGCAACCAGCAGTACATCCTATGCTTTGACAGAACAAAGTGGTGGAAGTAATATTCCTTATGTATTACTGAATGACCTTATTGATCCGATAAAAGGAACTGACCCAAATCAGATAAAATTCTGTGAGAGACCCAGCATAATAAATCTTTGTGTTTCTGTTTACAATGCTTCAGACACGTGTGTTTATTCATCTATATACAAAAATATCAGAATAAATAATTCACCAGAAAATTGTGCCCCGGATTTTTTTAAAAAAATACTAATACCAATAACAGCACCCGGTACATACTGGATAACAGGCAGAAGTTATAATGCGATAAATGATACATATTTCACAACAGACAGGGTAAGACTTGTCATTATCAAAGGAAATGGACCTAAACCTGCAAAAACTGAAAATAAAGACCTGTTAACTATTAACCCAGAAAAGCCATGGGATGTTTTGACCAGACATGATAAAAAACAGATACATTTTCATATACGAATTTCAGAATTGCCAAAAGAAAAAGGGCCTTTTACTATACACTATACACTAATTCCTTATTCAGTATGGTTTCCTGGTTTTAATGAAACAAATAGACCTGTAATACTAAATAAAACTATTACAGTTAATAAATCCGGGAATATAACGGTTCCGTATAAACCGAAAATGGATGTGGAGATTGTTGCTGCTGAATTATGGGATGGAAATAAAGTGATTGACAGAGAAGATAGACCCATAGGCATAAAAAATAGTATAAACACTAATCCTAAGTTTACTGAAAAAAATAAAATACCATCATTGAAAAACCTTACAAAAAATACAATTTGGATAAACACTACATGTTGGCCATATACCAGATTTTCTTCAGAACTATATAAAGAACTTGCAGAAAACATTGACCAGTTAAAAAAATTAACTCCCAATATAGGAATATCTTTTCCCATAACTGAATTTGAGCCATTACCCGGGGTATATAACTGGTCCAGTTTAACACCTATATTTAACCTTGCAGCAAAATATGGATGCAGAATTATTCCTTATATGGCGGAAAAATATCCATTTAAATGGGAACCTGTGGAATTCTGGCAAAGAAGTGATGGATGTGTAAGCAGAAGTACTATATTATGGGGATATGGTGTGGGAAGAGAGTTGTTTTTCAATGGCAAATACAATCCTGGTAATGTAAAACAATTCAATCAACAATTTGCAAGAAGATATTTAAATAACCCTGGTCTTGGAGGATACTATTTTGAAGACGAGCATATTGATACAAGATGGATACCGCCATGGCCGGCATCCTATGATAGTGCCAACCATACCCGTTTTTGTAATTATCTTAAAAGAAAATATAAGAATATCAGCAAACTGAATACTGTTTATAATACAAATTACAAAAATTTTTCAGAAGTTAAGATTCCAATAAGCGGAAACCCTATGTTTCCCAAAAAAATTATGTTTGTTGACTGGATGAGTTATCAGGTATGGCAGGTTAATAAATTCATATATACAGACCAGGTAAAAGTAGTACGGGATATTGACCCCAAAAGACCCATTATATTTTATCTAATCGCATATCCATATTATAAATTTCTCAAATATCTTGCCACTCATGACTGTATGATTGCCAATGGCGGAGTTAATTCAAGTTCTATGTCAATATTTAATAATGATAAATACTATGATGTAAAGGGACTTTTTTACAGGATGGAACCCATTAGTATGTGGTACTACAATTCCAGATCATCTGTAAGCAATTATCCACAGGCAGGTTTTGACTCAATGATATTTGGTCAGATTACAGTAGGAGGAAGAGGACTAAACTTTCATATATTTATGTCGCCTTCTCATTTTATTTATAAAGATGCCCTAAAACCTGACCATGGGACAGGCATAGATAAAATAGTCCAATATCTTCCAATTTTCAAGGAACTTAGAGATGCCAGAAAACTGACTGACCCTGTGGTATTGATGAATTTATATAATAGCTGTGACTATTTTGATGGACCATTTCAATGGAATACATGGCCAATGTTTTTTGCTTTGTATAACAGGCTTCATTATGAACCCTATGTGGTTTGGCCTGGTTTTCCTTTAAATTATATGAAAAAAGCAAAAATTGTTTTTGTAGCTGGAGCCATAATTGATAATCAAGAGTTGGAAGATATTAAAAACTTTCTACAGAAAGGGGGAAAAGTGGTTCTACAGAACAATGCGGCAAAATACAGCCTTGAAAATCCGGATGGTAATTATACTTATTATCTGTTTAATGCTCTTGGAATAAATTATAAAAACCCAAGCGGAGAACATCTTAAAGGAGTAGATATTCCTTATGCCATATATAATTATGGAAAAGGACAGATTTTTCATGTGAAGAACTTTTGTTATGACTGGATAAAAATAATACCAGTAATCATGAAGTGGGCAAATTTTAATGAAAATGAAAGACTGTTTGATTCTAATAATGAATTTACAATGATGCATGTTCTTAAAAAAGGAAATACTTATTATCTTGTGACAACTTATAGAGTTGATGACCCAATGACTGGAGTTGTGGGTCCTTTGCAATCTAAAAATATCAAATTAAAATTTCTTAAAAAACTGCCTAAGGGAAAATATAAGGTGACCAAAATATGGAATCATGAAAATTTTATAGGGATATTTACACATACTCAACTGGCTTCAGGGTTTAACGCAGAAGTATATGAAAACCATCAAATGAAAATATTCAAAATAGAACCTATAAAATAAAAAATATCATCAATATACCCAAATTATAAATTATATAACGCATTGATAGAAATAAATATTTTATTTCCTTTCGGTATATAATGTTATAGTATAAATGTAAATATTTAGTGGAGCACATAGAAAAAAGGCACAAACAAATGGAAAAAAAATACATTCAGAGTCTTGAAGAAACAGCAGAATATTTTAAATTTATGATAAAAAGCAATCCTCATCGAAATTCTTTAGAAGCAACATTGTCGGCAATGAATGGAAAATCAAGAAAAAATCCTGTATTTTATCTTGGATATATCAATAACCCTGATGATAAAACTACTGGAGAAGATGCATTGATATTACAGAAAATAAAAATAAAAAACCCTAAAGAACAAGATTTGGCTAATGAAATTATTCAATTACTTGCTCCTCTTAAAATGCTAAATCCTATTACTCCTGCACTTGATTTAGGTAGAGGAACTGGGACTTTAATTCCTTCATTTGGAATTCCGCTCAATCCCAGACTTAATGATGCACCATCTTATACCTTAACCCTTGACCAGATTCTTTCTTTACCAGAACCTGACCCTGCTATATCTGGATTAATGTCTGAAATACATGAAAAAATAGATTTTATCAAAAGCAAAATATCAATTAAAGATGGAATCTATATTCATTTACCTGATATGCAAGGACCCTTTAATATTGCTCATATGATTGGCGGTGAAGATGTTTTATCCGGTCCTTATATTGATCCGGAAAAATTTCACAGGGTTATGGATAAAATTACAAATTTCTGGATTTCTGCTGAAAAAATGTTAAGACAATGGATAGGTTCAGAATGGTTATATCCTGTTGAAAAACAAACTGTTAGAATTGCAGAATGTTCTACAAATCTTGTGTCAAGAAATATATATGAAAAATTTATTCTTCCATATGATTTAAAAATTGCTAACTATGCTGAACAAATGAATTTACCTTTAAATATTCATACATGCAGTGGCCCACATGTTTTTCATGAAACTATGGATAATATCCCGAATATACTTTTTACTGAAGCCGGATTTATTAAAAATGCTGTTGCTGGCTGGACACCTATAGATGAAGCATTAAAAACTATTAATGACCGTCCAATTGTTTTAAATATTGGTCAGGAAATTTATAACACAGAAAATCCTGAAACAATTATTAAAAAAGATTTTGATCTTTATGAAAAAAACCACCACCTTCTATTTGGATATACTTTAATGGAATGGAAAACAAAAGACAAATCAAAAATTTGTAATTTACATAGAAAAATGGATGAATACTGGTTAGAAAAAGGCGGGCTAAATTTGATTTAAGAATTCATACATGATAAAATCAAAAATACACTATCAGCATATTAGTTAAAAACAATCAAAAAGGAGAAAGAGACAAATGTTTCAGGATTTTTTTAATCCATCATCTATTGTTGTTATTGGAGCATCAAGAGAACCTCAAAAAGTAGGATATGCAATTGTAAAAAATTTAATTGAGGGAAATTTCAAAGGAAAAATATATCCTGTTAACCCAAAAGCAGATGAAATATTAGAAATTAAATGTTTTGATTCCATAAAAAATGTTTCTGAGACACCTTCACTTGCTGTAATTGTTCTTCCTGCCAAAATTGTAAGTCAAACTGTAGAAGAGTGCTGTCAAAAAGGAATAAAATCTTTGGTTGTCATAAGCGCAGGTTTTAAAGAAACAGGAAAAGAAGGGGAAGAAAGAGAAAAAGAACTATTAAAAATTGCAAATAAATATAATAGTAGAATTATAGGCCCAAATTGTCTTGGAATTACAGATACATATTCAAATCTTAATGCTTCATTTGGCCCGTTTATGCCAGACAAAGGAAAAATTGCTTTTATTTCTCAATCAGGAGCCATAATCTGTGCTGTTATTGATTGGGCAAAGCAAGAAAAAATTGGTTTTTCCAGGGTTATAAGTATTGGAAATATGGCAGATGTTTCTGAAGCAGAATTAATAGAAGATTGTGGAAACGATGAAAACACAAAAGTAATTCTTTTATATATGGAAGGAGTAAAAAACGGAAAAGATTTTATTCAAAGAGTATCAAAAATAACAAATAAAAAACCTGTTTTGGCAATAAAATCAGGGCTTACTGTCTCAGGGTCAAAAGCAGTTTCTTCTCATACAGGAAGTCTTGCAGGATCTGCTTCTGCATATAAAGCCGCTTTTGAAAAAGCAGGAGTAATTCAGGTGGAAACATTGTCAGAACTTTTTGATTCGGCTCTTTTATTAATTTCACAGCCAATAATTAAAGGAAATAATATCGCAATAGTTACAAATGCCGGTGGAGCATCTGTCCTTGCAACTGACACCACAGAAAAGTTAGGACTTAAAATGGCTCAATTATCCGAATCCACAAAAACAATCCTTAAAGAAAATCTTCCTTCATCAGCCAATATACACAATCCTGTTGATGTAATTGGAGATGCTGACGAAAAAAGATATGCTATTGCTATTGAAAATGTTTTAAAAGATGAAAATGTAAACGGTTTACTAACTATTTTAACTCCACAGGTCATGACAAAACATTATGAAACTGCAGAAAAATTAATTGAATTATCTAAAAAATTTAATAAAACAGTAGTTTCAAGTTTTATTGGCGGAACAGTTATGGAAAAAACCCTCTCATTTCTTCAAAAAAATAATATTCCAAACTATAGTTTTCCGGAGACCGCTGTTAATTCATTAAAATCCATGGTAATGTTTAATAATATAAAAAACAGAAAAACATCAGTAAAAAAAGATTTTACTGTTGACAGTCAACGGATAAATGAAATACTTTCTATCGCAGCAAAAAGTGATAATAAATATCTCACAGATTTTCAGGCAAGAGAAATTTTTACTCTTTATAATATAAAAAAACCCAATACATACCTTGCCAAGACCTTAGAAGATGCTATAAAAAATTCTGATAGTATTGGATTTCCAATGGTTGCCAAAATTGTCAGCCCGGATATTCTACATAAAACTGAAGCAGGAGGAGTAAAAGTAAATATAAAAAATAAAGAAGACCTTGAGAAATCCTATAATGAAATTATCCAATCCATAAAAAAGTATAATCCAAAAGCCAATATAGAAGGCATAGAAATACAGGAGATGGTAAAAGGAGTTCAGGAAGTAATAATCGGAGCAAAAAAAGACCCTCAGTTTGGACATCTTATAATGTTTGGACTTGGAGGTATTTTTGTTGAACTGTTAAAAGATGTAATATTTAAAATTATACCTGTAACACAAGATGAAGCTTTTCAAATGGTATCAGGTATAAAAGAAGCAAAACTACTTACAGGTTATAGAAACACCCCCGAAGCTGATATAGAAGAAATCGTTGAAACAATATTAAAAGTTTCTCATCTTTGTGAAAATCATCCGGAAATATCAGAAATAGACCTGAATCCTTTAATAGTAAAAGAAAAGGGCAGGGGACTTGTAATGGTAGACACCAGAATAATAATAGGATAAAATAAGTGT
>JAMCZX010000046.1 GCA_023485205.1 Candidatus Omnitrophota bacterium
ATAATGTCCTCAGAGACTATGGTTCCAAAAAGTTTTCCCTCTTCTCCTGTTTTTGCTTCAATAGTTATAGAAATTTTATTAAGTTTGCTTTGAAGAGATTGTAGTTCTTTGATTTGTTTTTCTTTTTTAAATTGTTTGGCTTTCTTTTCAGTTTCAACTTTTTTTATATTTGAGGCTGTAGCATAACAGGCTAATCCTCTTGGAATAAGAAAGTTTCTTGCATAGCCATCTTTTACTTCTTTGATCTCACTTTCTTTTCCAATATTTTCAACATCTTTTAAAAATATAACCTTCATTTTATTTTATAGCCTCCTTGATGATTTTTATTCCTGGACAAATGGAAGTAAAGCCATAAATCTTGCTCTTTTTATAGCCGTTGTAAGCATTCTTTGATGTTTGGCGCAATTTCCTGTAATGGATGCTGCAAGAATTTTTCCTCTTCCACTGGTATATCTTTTAATTCTGCTTACATCTTTATAGTCAATTTCTCTTGCTTTTTCATGACAAAACTTACATACTTTAGGAGTCATGTCTCTTTTAAATATTCTTTTTTTTCTTTTATTTTTATTATTCCTGAACATTATTCTCCCCTGTGTCTGGTATATTTTTTTCTGATTTATTTAAATTATCCTGATTTGACTGTGTTCCTCTTTCAAGAAACTGGAAATTATCAACATGAACTTCAAGTGTGCTTCTTTTTTCATTTTCCTGTGTTTCCCAGGAACGGAAAGTCAGTCTTCCCTCTACAAAAATAAGGCTTCCCTTTTTTAAATATTCTGCTGCAATTTCTCCTCTTTTACCCCAGATAACAAGATTAACAAAACATGTGTCTTCCTTTTTTTCTCCGGTTTTTGTTACAAAATCTTTGTTAACAGCCAATCCAAAACTTGTGACAGGAGTTCCCTGCGGAGTATATCTCATTTCAGGGTCTCTGGTAAGCCTCCCTATAAGAAAAACTTTATTAAGATTCGGTCCCGGCATTTTGCTCCTTTTCCTTTGATGATTTTTTTTGTTTTGATTTTTTATTTTCTTCTAAAGAAGGTTTAATAATAAATAAACTTCTTAAGATATTATGTTTTCCTTTAAGTGTTTCTTCTATCTTTTTCTGTAGCGACTGGTCTGTCTGATAATATAAAAAGCAATAATACCCTTCTTTTTTTTTTGCTATAGGATAGGTAAAATTTCTTTTACCCCACAGGTCTTTTTTTATAATTGTTCCGCCAATAGAAGATATTTCTTTTTCAATATTTTCAAATTCAGATTCAATCTTTCCATCCTCTATTTCAGGATTCAGTATAAAACCCGCTTCATATTTCTTCAACATATTATTCCTCCGCCATATCTATGTGAATTTTATTATACTAAACTATTATATCAGAGTAATTTTTAATGTCAAAAATTTTTAAAATAAAAATCAGATAGAATTGATGTAAATAAATTACTTTGGTTTTATCTTTTATTATTTATCACCATATCAACTTATCATCATATCACTTTATAGATTTATTTTTAACAATTTTTCCACTACTTCTGAAATGGTGGTTTCTTTTTCTGCAGCATGCAGTTTTAACTTTTTAATAAGTGTTGGGGATAAATATACAGTTACCCTTTTCTTTTTATCTTTTACTCTTTCCAGTTTATCCAAAAAAGAGACTTTTTCCATATCTATAATCTCCTCAAAATTTCTTCGTATAGATTCTTATAAGCCAGAGATATTTTATGTTCATCTATTAAATCAAAAATAGGTTTTTTCTGTAATATGGATTCTTTTACTTTAACTGAAGATGGAATATATACATCTAAAAAATATTTAGGATATTTATTTTTAATATTTTCTTTAACCTCTTTATATAAATTCAATCTATCATCTATACCTGTAAAAATTATACCCAGGATTTCCAGGGAAGAATTTGTAGTTTTGATTATTTTTTGAATGGAATTCATCAAATCCGTTAATCCTAATACAGAAAATTTAGAAATATCCATTGGAATAAGAATTTTATTGGCGGATAAAAGGGCAGTAGAAGTAAAAAGTCCTAAAGATGGAGGGGTGTCTATTAAAACTATATCTGCTTTTAATTCAGATATAAAATTTTTCAAAAGAAAAAAATTTTCCAATTTAGTATCAGCTTCAAATTTTGATAAAGTAATATCAGCACCTATCAATTCAAGATTGGTTTCTATTTGTATTGGTTTTAGTATCTGTCTGGCATATAGGTTTGTTAAATTATTTTCTGATGGGATATTTTCTACAAAACAGCTTGTTAAATTACCTTGCGGGTCAGTATCTATAAGAAGGGTTTTCTTCCCTCCTCTGGCAAACAAAAAACTTAAATGATAAGCCAGAGTTGTTTTTCCTACTCCGCCCTTTTGATTGGAAACAGTAATAACCATTTTATATCCTTTTGTAATATATTATCACCAAATCAACTTATCTACATATCACTATATCATCTGATTGCTTTGTTGTCAAATTTGTCCTTGTTTGGATTTTTATGATAAAATAATTTATTATGGAAAATAAATTTTCAAGGAAAACAAAAGAACTGAAGCCTTCAGCCACATTGCTTATCAATAAAAAAGTATCAGAAATGAAGGCTAAAGGAGAAAAAATACTCAATCTTTCTGTTGGGGAACCGGATTTTGATACTCCTGCGTTTATAAAAGGAGCGGCAATAAAGGCAATAAATGAAGGATTTACAAAATATACAGATTCTTCAGGTATAAAGGAATTAAGAGAAGAGATTTCTAAAAAGCTTTTTAAAGATAATAATCTTCTTTATTATCCGGAACAGATAATTGTTTCCAATGGGGCAAAACATAGTCTTTTTAATATCTTTCTTGCTATTTGCGATGAGGGAGATGAAGTTATTATTCCTCAGCCTTATTGGGTTAGCTATCCTGAAATGGTAAAAATTGCAGGTGGTAAACCGGTTTTTTGTAGATTTAATAATGAATATAAAATTGATATTGAACATTTAAAAAGTCTTATCAATGAAAAGACAAAAGCGATTATCTTAAACAGTCCTTCAAATCCATCAGGTATTGTATATGAAAAAGATGAACTAAAAACAATAGGTGAAATCATATTGAGAAATAATATATTTTGTATTTCTGATGAGGTATATGAATACTATATTTATGATGGGAAAAAACATGTAAGTATAGCCTCACTGAATGAAGAATTAAAAAATCTGGCAATTGTAGTTAATGGTGTTTCAAAAACCTTTTCAATGACAGGCTGGCGAATAGGATATCTTGCTGCACCTTTAAGTCTTGCAAAAGTTATTGGTAATATACAAAGTCAGACAACCTCAAATCCTTCTTCTATTTCCCAGAAAGCGGCATTATCCGCTCTTTCATTTAACCTAAAAGATATTTCTCCTATAATAAGAGAGTTTG
>JAMCZX010000052.1 GCA_023485205.1 Candidatus Omnitrophota bacterium
GTTCTTCATTGGTTTCTTCTTTCAGAGTTTCTACATAACCTTTTATTGCTGTAAGGGGGGTTTTTAACTCATGTGAAACATTCGCAACAAAATCTTTTTTAATTTTTTCAAAACTATTTTTTTCTGTGATATCATAAAAAATTATTGCCACTGTTTTACTTGAAGAAAGAAAGATTCCTTTACACATAAAAATTTTTTCATCAAAATAAACTTTTCCTGTTTCTATTTCTTTTTTATCCCGTATTTCCTTTATTAAATTATCAAAAAATATATCTCTTAAAACCTCCCAATATTTTTTGTTTTTTACATCAGAAAAACTTATTATATTTTCAAATTGTTCATTTGTAACAATAATATTATCTTTTTCATCAATTATTACAAATGGTTCTTCTAAAGAGTGTATAATATTTTTAACATCCTGCATCTCATTGGTAATCTGTAGAATTTTTTCTTCTATATTATGACTCATATAATTAAAAGACTGGGAAAGAAATTCAAAT
The DNA here is from genome assembly GCA_023485205.1 of Candidatus Omnitrophota bacterium. The sequence goes on from JAMCZX010000052.1 coordinate 501, forward strand.
TGATTGCCAGGTTTTAAATAAACTCTTGTATCAAATTTTCCATTACCTAATTTTTTTATGGAATCCTCTATCTCATGCAAGGTTTTTGAAAAAGAATAAAAAACAAGTATAAACAATCCTATGGCTAAAAAAAGAAATAAAAAAATAAATATAGGAATGGATTTTTTAACTACAGGGATAAGAAATAATAACAAAACAAATAAAATAGAAAAATAAATTACAATACTTTTAAAAAATAAAGGTTTTTTCATAAATTTATTCTATAGCCAACACCACGAATGTTTTTTATTATATTATTACCCATTTTTTCTCTTAGGTGCTTTATATGTACATCTATTGTTCTGTCTATTACAGCTTTTTCATTTCCCCACAGATACTCTAAAATTTGCCGTCTTGTAAAAGTAAAACTATTTTTAGAGGCTAACAAATAAAGAATTTTAAATTCTGTAAGGGTAAGTTCTATTTTTTTATTATTTATAAAAACCTCATATTTTTCAGGGTCAATAGTAATATTTTTTATCACAATCTTTTTATTTCCATAATCTTTGGACATTTCGCTTCTTCTTAAAATAGTTTTTATTCTTGCTATAAGTTCTTTTGTGGAAAAAGGTTTTGTAATATAATCATCTGCTCCTAATTCAAGTCCTAAAATTTTATCAATCTCTTCACCTTTTGCTGTAAGAAAAATAATAGGAATCATGGAAAAATCAGGATTTTTTTTTAACAACTTACATATTTCCAGTCCATCCATATCAGGCAACATTATATCCAAAATAACAAGGTCAGGAACCTGTTTTTTATTAAGATAAGAAAATAAAGATGTTCCATCATAAAATATAACAGTCTTAAATCCTGATTTTTGAAGATTTATTGAAATAAGATTTGCAATATCCTGTTCATCTTCTATAATCGCAATGGTTTTCATAATTTTTTTCTATATTTCCAGCATGCTTTAATAAAAGAAGAAAACAATGGGGAAGGGGCAAATGGTTTTGATTTAAATTCAGGATGAAATTGTGTTGCTACAAAAAATGGATGATTTTTAAGTTCCACAATCTCAACAAGTTTTTCATCAGGAGAAAGTCCTGCAAATACCATATCATTTTTTTTAAACTCATCAAAGTATGAAGTATTAAATTCCCATCTATGCCTATGTCTTTCATAAATTAGTTCTTCTCTATATGCCTTAAAAGAAAAAGAGTTTTTGATGATTTTACATGGATATGCCCCCAACCTCATTGTTCCCCCTAATTTTGTCATCATTTTCTGTTCATCAAGAAGACATACAACAGGTTGTGGACACTCAGGAATAAATTCTGTACTATGGGCATTTTTCAATCCGCATACATGACGGGCAAATTCAATTATTGTACATTGCAAACCAAGACATATACCTAAGAAAGGTATCTTATTTTCTCTACAGTATTTTACCGTTTCTATCATTCCCTCCACCCCACGGATCCCAAAACCTCCAGGAACAATTATTCCATCAACATTTTTTAATAATTTTCCAGGACCTTCTTTTTCCATTGCTTCAGAATCAATTTTTATAAATTCTATTTTTAATTTGTTTGCAATCCCACCATGTGTTAACGCTTCATATATGGATTTATAAGAATCCTGCAGTTTAATATATTTACCTACCACACCTATTTTTACACTATTTTTTGTTGTTCTTAATGTGTGAATAATATTTTTCCACTTTAAAAGGTCAGGGTCTGGTTTTATTTTTAGATTAAGAAACCCTAAAATTATTTTATCAAGGTTTTGTCTGTGAAATATAAGAGGTATTTCATATATAAGGTCTGTATCTATCGCTTCAATAACTGCTTCCTTTTTTATGTTGCAAAAAAGTGCTATTTTTTCTTTTATATCATCTGAAAGAGGTTTTTCTGTTCTGCATAAAAGAATCTGGGGCAGTATACCAATCTGTCTTAAAATAGCAACTGAATGCTGGGTTGGTTTTGTTTTTGTTTCCTCTGCTGCTTTAATATAAGGAACAAGAGTAAGGTGGATAAATAGTGTATCATGAGAATCTGATTGTAGATGCAGCTGTCTGATAGATTCTAAAAAAGGAAGACTTTCTATATCCCCTACAGTACCGCCTATTTCACAAATAACAATATCCACATCTTTTGATAAATCTGTTATTTTGGATTTAATTTCATCTGTTATGTGAGGAACAACCTGAATTGTTTTACCAAGATATTTTCCTTCTCTTTCTTTTTGAATAACAGAATAGTAAATCTGGCCGCTGGTGGTATTATTTAATTTTTTTGTCTTTGTATTTGTAAATCTTTCATAATGACCCAAATCCAGGTCTGTTTCTGCACCATCATCTGTAACATAAACCTCTCCATGCTGAAAAGGACTCATTGTACCTGGGTCTACATTTATATAGGGGTCTAATTTTAAAATAGTTATCTTATATCCATGGCTTTCCATCAATGCTCCAATTGAAGCAGAAGCAATTCCTTTTCCCAGGGAAGAAACCACCCCTCCTGTAATAAAAATAAATTTGGCCATTTTTCTATAATTCTAAAGTATTTACTTTTTTAAGGTCATCTAAAGTATCTATGGAAACAGAATCCTGTTCCACAATTACCACTTTTATTTTATATCCATTTTCCATAATTCTCAACTGCTCAAGTTTTTCAAGTCTTTCAAGATTTTCTGTTGGCATTTTATTATAAATATCAAGAAAACTTTTTCTATAGGAATATAGTCCTATGTGTTTATAGAATAAAATATTTGAATCAAACGCCTCCTTGATTGATTGATATGCCCTGGGATAAGGAATAACACTGGCAGAAAAATATAAAGCAAAACCATTTTTATCAAAAACAACCTTTGTAATATTGGGATTATATAGTTCTTCCATATTTCTTATTTTTGT
>JAMCZX010000005.1 GCA_023485205.1 Candidatus Omnitrophota bacterium
ACAGGAGCCGCTATAGAACAATCTGGTATAGAAGAGCTTCTTAACTTTATTACTGAATTCTGTCCGGATACTTCTTCGTTCCCTCACGTAAAAGCAAAAAATCCTGATGGCAAAGAAATTTTAGTAGAGAGAAAAAAAAAAGAACATCTTTCAGGAATTGTATTTAAAACGTATTTTGACAATCTTATGGGTAGAATTTCTTATCTTAAGATTATATCAGGTACGCTTTCTGCAAACTCAAATTTTTATAATAGTACAATAGGCACAAAGGAAAGAATTGGTCAGATTTTTCATATGAAAGGGAAAAAACAGGATATTATCGCAGAAGCAGATGCCGGGGAAATCATAGGTGTTACAAAACTAAATGGTTTTAATACTTTTGACACATTTTGTGATGCTTCCTTCCCCCTTATTTATGAAAAACCTGAAATTCCAGAAAGTTCCCTGTCTTTCTCTATTACTCCCAAAGTAAAAGGCACAGAAGATAAATTGGGAAATGCAATATCAAAGATTATGGAAGAAGACCTTACCTTAAAAATTTCCCGTGATAATGAAACAGGAGAGACCATAATGTCTGGAATGGGAGATGTTCACCTTGATATATCACTATCCAAGTTCAAAGAAAAATTTGGAGTGGAGGTTCTAAGAGGAATACCAAAGATTGCATACAAAGAAACAATCACCACATCCACTGAAGCAGAAGGAAAATTTAAAAGACAAACAGGCGGACATGGTCAATATGGGCATTGTCTTATAAGATTAGAACCCTTGACAAGAGGAAAAGGATTTGAATTTGCTGATGAAATTGTTGGAGGTGCAATTCCAAGACAATATATACCATCTGTAGAAAAAGGATTAAAAGAAGCCTTAAAAAAAGGCACCCTTGCAGGATACCCTGTTGTAGACATAAAAATAGCTGTTTTTGATGGATCATATCATGTTGTTGACTCTTCAGATATTGCCTTTCAGATAGCCGCTTCTCTTGCTTTTCAAAAAGGCATGCAGTCAGCTAAACCTATACTTTTGGAACCAATAATGAATGTAGAAGTCCATATTCCGCAGGAATTTGTAGGGGATATCATAGGTGTCATTAATGCAAAAAGAGGAAGAGTGCTGGAAATGTTAACTCATAGCAATAATCAGATTATAAAAGCACAAATCCCTCTTTCTGAAATGTCCAATTATGCAACAGAATTAAGGTCTATTACAAGCGGTAAAGGTTCATATACTATGACATTTTCTAATTATGAAGAAGTTCCATCACATATAGCGGAAAAAATAATATCAGCAAAAAAGACAGAAAAGGAGGAGCAAAAAGAATAATGGTTAAAGTTGAAATCTATGGACTTGCATTAAATCTTAACACACATGTTCCGATAATTATATTGAGGGATAAAAAAGGAAATATTTTACCAATTGTTATAGGGGTTTTTGAAGCTCAGGCAATTGTTTTAGCTCTTGAAAAAACAAAATTTTTCAGACCGCTAACACATGATCTGTTTAAAAACATTATTGAAATTTTGGAAAGTCGTATTTTAAAACTTGAAATATATCAATTAAAAAACAGCACATATTTTGCCAACCTGGTATTAAAGTTCCATAATAAAAAAATAAAAATTGATTGCAGACCAAGCGATGGAATCGCAATTGCCCTAAGAACAAAAGTGCCAATATATGCCGCAAAAGAAATTCTTGAACCTGCAGATATTATTAATTACTATGAAAATGAAGAATTTATTAATTCAGAAAAATTTACTAAACCTATAAATGAGAAAGAAATGGAAGAGTTTAAAAAAACTTTAGATAAAATGACTGCACAAAATTTTTGGGAGTCATTAAATACAAAATAAGGAGGATTTTATTATGTCAGGACATTCTAAATGGGCAAGTATAAAACATAAAAAGATGGCAACAGATGCTAAAAAAGGTAAATTTTTTACAAAAATTATTAGAGAAATTATGCTTGCAGCAAAACTTGGAGGCGGGAATGTAGATAACAACCCCAGATTAAGGATTGCTATTGAACATGCAAGAGCAATAAATATGCCCAATGATAATATACAAAGGGCTATTAAAAAAGGAACAGGAGAAGAAGGCTCAATTGCTTTAGAATCAACAACTTATGAAGGTTATGGGCCGGGTGGTGTTGCGATTTTGGTAGATGTAATGACAGACAATAAAAGAAGAACAGCCGCTGAAATTCGTTCAATATTTACAAGACATAATGCAAGCATGGGAGAATCAGGCTGTGTTTCATGGATGTTTGAAAGAAAAGGCATAATTAATGTAAAACAGAGTATAATTGATGAAGAAAAATTAATGGCTATTGTCTTAGATACAGGCGCAGAAGACCTGCAAACTGATGGAGAAATGTATGAAATAGTTACATCCCCTGAAAATTTTGAAAATATAAAAAAGACTCTGGAAAAAAATAATATTGCTTTTGAAAATGCAAGCATTACTTTAAATCCAAAAAACAATGTAAAAGTAGAGGGAAAAGAAGCAGAGCATCTTTTAAAATTGCTTGATGAACTTGAAGAATATGAAGATGTTCAAAATGTTTATTCAAACTTTGATATTTCTGATGAGTTAATTGAAGCTGTATCCTCTAACTAAATAAAGTGATTATATTAGGAATAGACCCGGGGCTAAATCATTTTGGATTTGGTATAATTGAATATAAAAAAAATAAAATTATACCTATAGAATATGGACAACAAAATATATCCAGAAAATACAGATTAGAAGACAAGCTTAAATTTATTGAAAAAAATATTTCTTTAATTATTGATAAATATAATCCTGATGTAGTTGCAGTAGAAAAAATTTATGTTGCAAAAAATCCTCAAATAGCATTGGATATAGGAATTGTTTCTGGAATAATTTTAGGTATTTCATTAAAAAAAAATAAAGATATATTCTTGATTTCACCTTTAGAAATAAAAAAAGAGATAACAGGAACAGGACAGGCAGACAAACAACAAGTAGGTTTTATGGTAGAAAAAATTCTTAATCTAAACAAAGAAATCAAAGAAGACGCCAGTGATGCACTTGCAACTGCTCTTTGTTATATAACCCAACAAAAATTTAACAAATTATTAGAAAAAGCCTATTAAAAATAAACCAGAATAACAATTACCCCACCCAAATCTTGTATTACTTTTATTTTAGAAGGAAACTGTCATAGAGCCAAGCGCTTCCCATGGGTCGTCTGTTGTCATTCCGTTTGCTAAATAATCCTTTATGTAATCCCCTCTAAATAACTGACCCACTGTTAATCCAAAATTTACATCCTGGCTGTATGCATAATTTAGACCAAGGTCTAATTCATTTCCTACTGAATCACTTGTTACTGTACCTAATCCAATTGCTGGTAATTTCTTATCCA
>JAMCZX010000031.1 GCA_023485205.1 Candidatus Omnitrophota bacterium
GTTCGCAAGAAAGTAAACCTCATTTTCACTGGCCCGCAACAAAAACAATTTTACAAAAAGCACACATGGACCCCAATAAGCCATTAATTGACGGTAATATTATTCCACAGTGTCAAAAATGTAATAGAGCGGATAGAAATAGATGGGTTTATGACGATAAGGGTAGAGTTATAAAATTAGCAGATGCAAATTTTGTTAAAAATTTTGATAGAAATGTAAGAAAGAAAATTTATAAAATATTATATAAAGAGTTTAACGGTAAATAAGCCGATTTACTAAAATATCTATGAAAAACAAAGATTTTATAAATAAAATTATCTGCGATGACGCAATGAAATTACTACCTCAAATTGAAAGTGATTCTATAGATGTTGTGTTAACGGATCCACCCTATTTTTTAGATAAACTTGATAATAATTGGGACTATAAAAAAGTATCAAATCAGAATAATCAATATACAATCAAATCCCTACCCGCGGGCATGAAGTTTACCCGTGAACAGGGCAGAAGATTTTATTCCTGGTATTTTAAAGTATCAAAAGAAATTTTCAGAATTTTAAAGCCGGGCGGATTTTTCTTTTCTTTCTCAAGTCCTAGACTTTATCATAGAATGGCATCTGCGATTGATGATGCAGGTTTTGAAATAAGAGATGTATTTATGTGGCTTTATACTCAAAATCAGGCCAAAGCTATGGGCGTTGACCATTTTATTAAAAAAATGAATATAGGTAGGAAAGCAAAAGAAGAAATTATGGAAAAGCTAAATGGTTGGAAAACTCCACAAATAAAATCTTGTTTTGAGCCAATAGCAATGGCCCAAAAACCAGCAGACAAGACGTATCTAAATAATATGTTGAAACACGAGGTAGGTTTATTTAATACAAATGTGCGGATTGGGGCAAATATGTATCCGGCAAATATTTTTACGATAGAAAATATTAATGAATTAATAGATAAGGCATTTTTATTATCAAAACCAACAAAGAAAGAAAAAGGAGAATATAATGATCATAAAACTGTTAAGCCATTAGTGATTTGTGAGTATTTAATAAAACTTTCAGCTTTTTCAAAAAATGCCGTTGTGCTTGACCCGTTTATTGGAAGTGGAACAACTGCTGTGGCGGCAAAAAAATTGGGTAAATATTATATTGGCATAGATTCAAACAAAAAATATGTTGAGATTGCTGAAAAAAGATTAAAAGAAATTGACGAAGAAATAAAATCAGAATTGTTCATAGAACAAAATAACTTTCAATTAGAGTTTCAAGTTATATAAGAAATATTGTCTACAATTTAAAATTTTTCTCGGTGGTAAAAAAAGGATAAGGAGATTGATTTTATATGGCTGAAATAATAAGAAAAAACAAGATTTTTGACATTCTGAAAATACACTTGAAGTATATATTGATTGTTTACGTTTTGGCAATGTTCGGGAGTATAATATTTTATGTTGTTTCCCCTAAATACTATCTTGCAACGACAGAAATTTTAAAACCTGTAAAAAATTTTCAGACCAATGTTTCATCGGAAGTGATTTTGTCCCTTTTAAATAGTAATGGGATGCAGGATAAAATAATTAAAAAATTCAAATTATCCGATGAGTACGGAACGGAGAACCTTGACGTTTTAAGAAGAGATTTTAAAACAAATGTTAAGATTTCAGAGGTGGGTAAAAAAATTATAAAAATAGACGTTATAGACAAAAATCCGGAAACCGCGGCTGACATAGCGAATTTTTTCTATAAGAACCTAAATAATCTTATTTATAATTTAATAAATATGCCGACAGTAAAAAACAGGATTGCCATTGAAGAAAATCTGACAAAAACAGATGAACAAATAAAAAGTCTTGAATATAATATGGACAAGATTGAACATAAAAATAAAATAATAATTATCAATAACAGTAATAAAGATTTAAGTCCTGTTGCAGATTACTTGATGACTAAACTGATAAAAGAAAAATTAGAGCTTGACACAATTAAACAAACAGAGCCGATAAATACAAAAAAACTTGTTGATACCAGGGTTAAAATAGCATATCTTGAAAGCCAGATAGATAAAATTATAAAATATAAAAGAAGTTTACTGGATATTCAAAGAGATATATCAGAAAAAGAAACACTCTTTTCTTTACTGACTGACCAGTTGGAAAAAGCAAAATTTTCTGAATCAAAAAATATAGTCCCTATCCAGGTTCTTGATAAGGCAATAGCACCTACTACGGTTTATAAACCCGATATAAAAATTATCGTTATTATAATTTCATGTATAATTTTGGGGATAGGACTCATTGTAATCTTTTTTGATGCATTAAGATTTCTTGGAAGTCTGTAAAATTTATAACAAAAATGACTAAAACCGAACGTTCACATGGTACATACGTAGTATTAGCTCGTAAATATAGACCACAAAAATTTTCAGAGGTTATCGGACAAAAAACAATTATCAGGGAACTTCAGGAATCCGTTAAAGAAAATAAAATCGCACATGCATTCCTTTTTTTCGGTCCGAGAGGTTCGGGTAAAACTTCCGTAGCACGAATTCTTTCAAAAAGTCTCAATTGTGAAAAAGGTCCTTTGCCTGAGCCTTGTGATAAATGTGAATTTTGCGGGGAAATCATATCAGGAGCGTCACTTGATTTTCTTGAAATAGACGGTGCATCAAATCGTGGAATAGATGAAATAAGAAGTCTTCGTGAGAACGTTTTACTGAGGCCTGCAAAAAGCAGGTTTAAAATTTATCTCATAGATGAGGTTCACATGCTGACAACAGAGGCTTTTAATGCATTATTAAAGACTCTTGAAGAGCCTCCCTCTTATGTAAAATTTATTTTTGCAACGACAAGTCCTGAAAAAATTCCACAGACAATAGTTTCCAGATGCCGGAAATATCAGTTTAAACCTCTTAAAACAGAAGAGATTACAGAAAAAATAAAATTAATCCTGAAAAACGAAAACTGGACTATTGACCCGCGTGCTCTTGAAAGGATTATATCTGCAGGCTCAGGTTCTTTAAGAGACGTCCTTGGATATCTTGACCAGTTGATTATTCTTTCAAAAGAAAGAAACATAACGTTTGAATTAACGGAAGAAGTCCTTGGAGTAATAAAATCAGAAAGTATATTGGAAATAATATGGCTTTTATGTACGGGGGAAACGGCTGAAGCCCTCCGTATTTTTCATGATTTTACAGAACAGGGAAAAGAACTTGCCGGTTTTTTGGATGAAATTAACCGGAATCTCAGAATGATGCTTTTTAAAAAACTTAATCTGCATCTCTTTCCAGAGTTTTCCATAGATGAAAAGTATTCAGAAAAAATTTCATTATTATCCTTTGAACAGATATTAAAAGGTATAGAAACCACGCTTGCAATAAAAGAAAAATCCAAATATGAACCATTGGAGATTATTTATGGGGAAATTCTTATTATCAGGCTTTCAGGAATTCTAAGGATTGCTGATAAAAATAAAAACGTGGAGCCCGTTCTTGAAAAACGTGACCATGCCCGGCCGTTGGAAAATAAACAGATATCCCAAATGAAAACTGAAGAGATGAAAACAGAAATTTTAAAAAAGTCAGAAGACGTAATTTCCAAAATAGATAATGTTACAGATGAAAAATGGAAAGAGATTTTAAATGAAATCAAGAAAAAGAAAAGAACTCTTGAAGCCTGTTTGAGGGCGGGAAAACCCGTAAAAATAGAAAATAATTGTTTATATATCGGGTTTCCGGAAAAAATGAAATTCCATTATTCCAGGGCACAGGATAATGATAACATAACATACCTGGAGAAAATTATTGAAAAAATTCTCGGTTTTCATTATAATATATCTTATTTTTTATTTAAGGAAGACCCCAAAACCATCCAGGATAGGACGTCATCTATAAAAAAAATAGTTGATTTCTTTGATGGGGAAATCGTAAAAATGGAGGAATAAAATGGCTAATGTATTTGATATGTTAAAACAGGCATCCCAGTTGAAAAAACAGGCATCCCAGTTGCAAAAAATACTTTCTGACAAGATATATGAGGCATCTTCAAAAGATGAAAAAATAAAAATAAAAATAAATGGCAAGATGGAGGTTCTTTCTATAGACATAGCATCTGACATACTTTCTCCACACAATAAAACCCACCTGGAAAAAACCATACTCCATACCTATCAGATTGCACGGAAAGAAATGGAAAGAATGGTACAGGATGAATTGAAAAGTCGTTTTGGGGATTTACCATTTGATAAGATGCCGTTCTAGGGATAAATAATATGGAAACATATCCTAAAACCATAAAAGAAACGTTGGAACAGTTGGAAAAGTTACCTGGTATAGGACCAAAAAGTGCGGAAAGAATAATAAACTTTTTATTAAAGGCTGATAAAACGTTTATAGAGAAATTTGCAGGTAACCTGATAAAGATCAAGGTTACAGTAAGACTTTGTAAAAATTGTTTTAATATTACTGAAAACGAGGTTTGTGATATATGCCAGGATAAGGGAAGAAAAAAAGTTCTTGCAATTATTGAAGAGGTTAAAGACCTGGTATCAATGGAAAAAGCAGGATTTGATGGATATTATCACGTGCTTGGAGGAAGAATAAACCCTATGGAAAAAATAGGGCCGGAACAATTAAACGTTCAATCTGTCTTTGAACGTTTAGATGCAGAAAATTTTGATGAGATTATAATTGCAACAAATGCAACACCTGAAGGTGAAATGACTGCAAATTATCTTATAAGACTTTTTTCAGGAAGAAACATAAAAATATCAAGATTGGCATATGGAATACCGGTTGGCAGTGAAATTGAATACGTAGACCCGAAAACCTTAAAAGAATCCATAGAAAACCGCAGAAAGTTTCTACCATGAATTACATAGACTACCTCATTTATAGATTTGCATATTTTCTTGGTTTCTGCCTTCCTATCAGGATTTGTTATTTTATTTCCAGGAGGATTTCTGAATTTAGATATTATACTGCATTTGTCTGGAGAAAATCTGTTAAAAAAAACATCACGGAAAATTTAAGAATTGTCCTGCAGTATAAATCAGAAAAAGAAGGTAAACCCTTTACGATAAGGGACCTGAGAAAAATTGTTAAACAAAATTATTATCATTTTGCACAGTATATGACAGATTTTTTAAGTATGCCCAAAAACAGGCGCTATTTTTTTAAAAAACTCAGGGTTATAGGAATAGAAAATGTTGAAAAGGCATTAACCTATAAAAAAGGCGTGATTATCTTAACGGCTCATCTGGGAAATTGGGAACTTGCCGGTGCAATGTCTACTTCGCTTGGTTTTCCACTAAGTGCTATTGCATTACCTTATAAGTCAAAAAATATAGCAAATTTTTTTACAGAAATAAGAAAAAAAACAGGTATCAATGTTATTAAAACAGGAACCGGGCCCAAAGAGATTTTAAAAGCTTTAAGAAAAAATGAAATTGTTGCTGTTCTTGGAGACAGGGTTTTTACCGAGAAAGGGACAAAAATAGATTTCATGGGAAAAACCGCCATACTTCCAAGAGGGCCTGCTACGTTAGCAGTGAAAACAGGTGCTAAATATGTCGCAGGGTTTTTATTTTATAACAGAGATTCCTATACACTTTTGTTCCAGAATTTAAATGAACCTTCTTTCAACATTTCTGATGTTGAAAAAATAAATTTTTATTTGGACGAGACTAAAAAAATACTTGAAAAGTACATCCTGCAATATACATACCAGTGGCTGAATTTCTCAAATACATGGAATACAGAAAATTAACAGTTGTTTTTTTTATTTTTAAAAGGTAAAATAATACAGGGTGAAGAAAATATGGATATTGTAGACTTAAAACAGGTTAAGCAGTTTTCACTTGAATGCAAGAATAAAACCATAATTGTTTATTTACTGGAAATTGGCAAAAATAATGAATTAATTTTTAAGCCTGATAAACCCAATCCGGAATTTTGTGGTAAAATAAATGAAAACTGCTGTGTATTTTTTGAAGTATTAAATAAAACATGGACGTTTTCAGGTAAACTTTTTTGCCCCACAATAGAAAGATTTATTGTAGTTAATCGCTCTTCTGTTATGTCGGACCGTAGAAGAGAAAGAAGATTTCCTGTTCCATCCCTGGCTGCACATATAAAAGAAACAGGTGTTTTTCACCACTTAAACATAATAGATGCCCATGCTATGGACCTTACGTTAAAAGGTATAAGAATCCAGAGTCTTACAGCATTACAGATTGGTGTATCATATGAAATAGAAGTTAATATTATTTATAAACATCAAATCCATATTTTCAAATCCAATATTTTAATAAAAGATGTTACAAAACAGGGATTTAACTATTATTGTGGAGGAGAATTTATAAATACGGATGAAGAAAATAAACATATTCTTGAAGAGTATCTCCTGGATATCCAGGGAAAATTAAAAAAAGATTTTTTAAATGTTGAAAATCTTACAACCTTCAGTAATTATTTTATTAATTTTTTTCCCAGGATATTATAAATAAATGAGGAACATATTTAATATTGTTGAAAAACTAAAAGAGCCTGTTGAAAGATTAAAAGAGATAGACAGAAAATTAGAAAAAATGGGTGACATAATCCAGGGTATTGGAAAAAATCTGCAAATAATTGGAGAAAATCTCGAAAAAATGGGTCAGGAATTAGAAGAAATGGGAGAACTTCCAAAAGAAATAACTGAAGAAATCACTCATCCAATAGAAAAAGTAAATACTCAATGAACGACGTTTGAAGTAAGTTTGGATTGTCTTTGAGGAGGAAACACTGTTTTAGTGAATATTTACATCTTAGTTATGCCACCTTAGCTCAGGGGGAGAGCGGGGCACTTGTAATGCTCAGGCCATCCGTTCAAATCGGATAGGTGGCTTTTTTTACATCTTTGAGACGATTTGAATAGAGCGAATTATTTCTTAATCTTTAGCCACTCATCCCTGAGCGGGAGTGTTCTGTTGAATATAAGAGTACCGTCTTTTGTGTTCTTCTCCACACAAAAATATCCAAGCCGTTCAAACTGAAACCTGTCACCGGTTTTTGCATTTTTAAGGGATGGCTCAAGCATACTGTTTTTGAGAACCTGCAATGATTGCGGGTTCAGGTTGATTGTAAAATCTGAATTTTCAGGAAAATCCATGGGATTCTTTTTTGTAAATAATTTGTCATAAATTCTTGTTTCTGCATTAATTGCATGTGAGGCAGATACCCAGTGAAGCGTTGTTTTTGATTTTCTTCCATCAGGTGCGTCCCCCCCCTTTGTAGCCGGGTCATACGTACAATGAATTTCTTTTACTTCTCCTGTTTTTTCGTCCTTAACCACTGACGTACACTTTATAAAATATGCATAGCGAAGCCTTACTTCTCTTCCTGGTGCAAGCCTGTAAAATTTTGGTGAAGGGGTTTCCATAAAATCATCTTTTTCAATATACAGAGTTTTGGAAAAAGGAATCTTTCTTGTTCCTGCAGATAAATCTTCAGGGTTATTGATAGCATCAAGCTCCTCTGTTGTTCCTTCAGGATAATTATCTATAATCAGTCTGATTGGATTTAAGACTGCCATTACCCTTAAGGTTTGCTTATTCAGATACTCTCTTACACAATGCTCCAAAAGCTCTATGTCCACGACACTTTCTGTTTTTGAAATCCCTATAATATCACAGAAATTTCTTATTGCTTCAGCAGGATACCCTCTTTTTCTCATTCCGGAGATTGTAGGCATACGAGGGTCATCCCATCCTTTTACATAGCCTTCCTGGACAAGTCTTAAAAGAAATCTCTTGCTTAAAATTGTATACGTAAGATTAAGCCTGGCAAATTCAATCTGCTGTGGGTGATGAACCCCAAGAGCATCAAGAAACCAGTCATATAATGGCCTGTGGTCTTCAAATTCAAGGGTACATATTGAATAGGTTACACCTTCAATGGAATCTTCCAGCCCATGTGCCCAGTCGTAGGTTGGATAAATACACCATTTGTTTTCTCTCCTGTAATGAGACGCCTGGATAATACGGTACATTATGGGGTCACGCATGTTAATGTTTGGTGATGACATGTCTATTTTAGCTCTTAAGACCCTGCTTCCCTCTTCAAATTTCCCGTTTTTCATTTGTTCAAGGAGTTCAAGATTTTCTTGTATAGAACGGTTGCGGTATGGGCTTTCTTTTCCGGGGGTGGTTAATGTTCCTCTATATTCTCTGAGTTGTTCGGCGCTTAAGTCATCAACGTATGCCTTTCCTGTTTTTACCAGCTCAACTGCATACCCGTACATTTTTTCAAAATAGTCTGATGAAAAATAAAGTCTGTTATTCCATTTAAAACCGAGCCATTCTATGTCCTCTTTAATAGACTCAACATACTCATAACTTTCCGTAAGGGGATTTGTATCATCAAATCTTAAATTGCACAGACCTCCAAAATCTTCCGCTATTCCAAAATTCAGGCATATGGATTTTGCATGTCCAATATGAAGATAACCGTTTGGTTCAGGAGGAAAACGGGTCAGAACTTTTTTTTCAAATCTGCCATTTTTTATGTCATTTTCAATAATGGTTCTTATAAAATCCCGGTATTTATGTTCTTTATTTTCCATAATACAATAATTATAGCCCAAATTATTTATTTATCAATCACGCGAGAAAAGCGGAGATTATTCCTACAAGAAATATCCCATCATACACCCCTGCTCCGCCGATACTCATTATCCCGGGATAATTTCCAAGATTGGATATGTTAAGAAGGTCAGCACCAATGAGAACACCAAGCACCCCGGAAATAAATGCAACAGGCACCCTGTTTTTAAATGAGAACATGAAGGCAAGAATTACTGAGATAACCGGTGGAATAAAAGCCGATAGGACAACGCCCATTCCCGGAACAACGTGCGCCAATCTGTGACATATGAGAACGGATATAACCGTGGCAAAAATAGTAGGCCATACAGGAGCTTTTATAAAAACATATAACACAAGTAATAGCGGGATTAAACATCCCCCGACATTTACAGCAAGTACTTGTTTATTCTCTATAGGTGGGACCTTCCATGGGGCAAAAAAAGAGAAAGGCTGGACCTGCCTGACAGGTGTATAAACCTCTTTTGAATGAATGGGTATATTTATACTGCTTCCAATAATACTTGCGATAAGAATGACAATTGCCATAATAGGTGGAAGTCCGAGCTTGGTTAAAGCAATTTTTACAACTTCAAACTGGATAAAAAAAATCAGAAAAATAAAAAGAAAAATAAAAAGAAAAATTAAGAATAGGATGGAAATCGGGAGAAAAATCATTGTTTTTTTACTCCGGCTCCGGGGAGGTCTTTAAATATCCCTAATGGATAATATTTTTCCATTTTTTCAATTATCCATTTTAAAGAATCAGATGATGACATTTTCCAGTTAGTCGGGCAGCTGGCAAGTATTTCTACAAGACTGAAGCCTTTATTGTCTATCTGGTATTGAAATGCTTTTTTTATGGAATCTTTTGTTTTATTTATATCTGCAATTGATGAGGTTGTTGTTCTTTCAATATATACAGTACCATCAATTGTAGAAAGAAGTTCACATACCTTTAATGGATTTCCATGCAGATTTAAGATTCTTCCGCCTGTTGTGGTTGTTGTTTTCTGCCCGGGTAAAGTCGTTGGAGCCATTTGTCCTTTTGTCATACCATAAACTGCATTATTAATAAAAAATACAGATATGTTTTCTCCTCTTGTAGCGGCATGTATTATTTCTGCTGTTCCTATTGCAGCAAGGTCCCCATCACCCTGGTAAGTAAAAACGATTTTCCCTGGTAAAAGTCTTTTTATGGCCGTTGCAACTGCAGGTGCTCTTCCATGGGCTGCTTCTGTTACATCAAAGTTGAAATAATCATAGGAAAGAACTGCACATCCAACAGGTGCAATTCCAATAGTTGTTTTTCTTATTTCAAGTTCATCAATGACTTCAGAGATGAGTCTCTGGATAGTTCCATGTCCACATCCCGGGCAGTAAATAGAGATGTTGGATGTTAGACTTTCAGGTTTTTTATATATTGTTTTCATTTTTTCTTTATTTCCCTGTAAATTTCTTTTGGGTCCGGTATCCCCCCACCCGGACGTCCATAAAAGAAAATCTTGCCATTCCATTTTGATGCGGAAATTTTGACATCTTCAAGCATCTGACCTAAATTCATCTCTACGACAAGTATTTTTTTTACTTTCTTTATTTGCTCTGAAAGTTCTTTATACGGGAATGGCCAGAGAGTAACCGGTCTGAAAAGGCCTATTTTTACACCTTCCATTCTTGCTTTTTCCACGGCTTCTTTTGCAATTCTTGCACATGTTCCAAAACTTACAAGAAGATAATTCATGTCATTGCAATAGTAAGTTTCAAAACGGACCTCCTTGCTTTCAATCTTTTCATATTTCCTTGCAAGTTTCCAGTTATGTGTTTCAAGAACTCCAGGGGTAAGAAAAAGAGATTTGATGGAATTTGGTTTTCTTCCATCACAGCCTGTAACTGCCCATGGCTTTTTGATAAATCTCTTTTGAGGATGTCTTAATTTGACAGATTCATAAAGCTGGGCAAGCAGTCCATCTGAGTGTATAAGCACAGGATTTCTGTATCTGTCTGCAAGGTCAAATGCAAGGAATGTAAAATCATAAATTTCCTGGATAGTCCATGGAGAAAGAGCAATGGTTCTGTAATCCCCGTGGCCTCCTCCTCTTGTTGTCTGAAAATAATCTGACTGGCTGGGTGTAACGTCTCCCAATCCCGGGCCGCCCCTGTTAAAATTAACGATAACTGCCGGCAATTCACATCCTGCCAAATAGGAAATTCCTTCCTGCATAAGGGATATCCCGGGACTTGATGAGGATGTTAATGTTCTAAAACCAGCTGCAGCAGCGCCAAAAATCATATTTATTGAAGAGATTTCACTTTCAGCCTGGATAAATACTCTTTCCTCCTCCTCCATTCTTGTACTCATGTATTCAGGGAAGCGGTTTTGCGGGGTGATAGGATATCCTGCATAAAAAGAACATCCTGCGGAAATTGCAGCTTCTCCACATGCCTCACAGCCGGTTAACAAAAGAGATTTTTTTATAATTTTTTTCATAGATGATATAATTTTACTACTTTTTTAAAAAAAGAAAAAATTATATAATAATGCAAAAATGGGATAATTATGGAATTTCAAAAAATAGTCAGAAAACTTGAGGATTACTGGATTAAAAAAGGATGTTTTTGGTGGCACCCGTATAACACAGAGGTTGGCGCCGGGACGTTGAACCCTGCCACGTTTTTTGGCATTCTCGGCAAGAAGAACTGGAACGTTGTTTATCTTGAGCCATCACAAAGACCACAGGATGCCCGCTACGGTGATAATCCTGTCAGACTTTACCAGCATCATCAGCTCCAGGTTATATTAAAGCCGCCATCAGATAATATACAAAACATTTATCTTGAAAGTTTTAAGAGTATCGGTATTGACATACGCAAGCATGACTTAAGATTTATTGAGGATAACTGGGAGGCACCAACTCTCGGGGCATGGGGAGTCGGTTGGGAGGTCTGGCTGGATGGGCTTGAGATTACCCAGTTTACGTATATGCAGCAGGCAGGCGGGGTTGACCTTAATCCTGTTGCAGTGGAAATAACCTACGGGCTTGACAGGATTACGTCTTTTCTCCAGAATAAATCCTCAGTATTTGACATTGACTGGGGTTCAGGTATGAGTTTTGAAACTCTGCAAAAGGAACGGGAAAGACAATATTCAATATTTGGATTTGAAAAAGCAAACGTGGCCATTCTTGAGATTTGTCTGGAAAAATTTGAAAATGAAGCAGATGCCCTGCTTAAAGAGAATCTTTTCTATCCCGCGTATGATTACGTTCTCAAGCTTTCACATATTTTCAATCTTCTTGAGGCGAGAGGATTTATCACAGTAACGGAAAGAACAAGAATAATCGGAAAAATAAGAAGTCTTGCCAATAAATGTGCCAGGCTGTATTTGAAATCTCAGGGTGAGGTATAATTCAGAAGAAAATATCCTTTTGTTTTTTTCCCGGGTTTTAACACTTCATTATCCACAGAAACCGCTACAAGCCCGGGCAGGGAAATCTGTTCTACAGGGATGACAACCAAATACCTGGTTATGTTTTCTATCCTTACGATGTAACCTCTAAAATGCTCCGGCCACGTCAATTGTTTTTTTATTGTTATAATTATTCCATTTCCATGAAAAACTTTTTTATTTACCTTTACAATATCAGGACAATCCCTGAGAAATAATTTTTTCAGATAGACGGTAATTGAAGAGGAAGTTATAAAAGCCGTTGGTATATTCTTGTATTTTTCTCCGCCTGCCACTTTTATTTTTACGTCTGCATTATCGGATTGTATGATTGAAAGTGGATATGAAATTTTACCGGCAATTACAAAAATAATTCCCTGATAAGGGTCTAAACAGTGTATAAAAAGTCTATTATCAACTGTTTCCAGACTGACATCGTTTTGTGCATTACTGATAATTTTTTCAATACGTGATGGAAAATCAACTTCTGTTGTTACTCCAGGGTTTGTAAAAATATTGAGCTGTTTTTTTCCTGTCCGGTTTATGGGGCCTTCAGGATTTAGTGAAACCTGCGGCTGGGACTGAACCTGTTGTTGAATTATCGGTGGTAATATCTGTGAATCAGGAGAACTGACGTTAGCAGAAAGAACCTGTAAAGAAAAGGACAGGGTTAAAAACATGATTATTTTTTCTTTTGTCATGGATTTGTACTTCCCGTTTCAGTTATAAATCCCCCTGATATATTATCTATCATTAATCCAAATGGATTACCTTCTGTAGGAGTGGTTTTTATAATTTTTAACGTATATTGATACAGGCCATTTTTAAGTTCCTGTCCCTCCATATACAAAGAGTGCTGACCCCGGATTTTGACTTTCCATCTGTTATTGTTTTTTTTTATTTGGATGCTTTCCAGTGCAAAGAGAGATGATACTGAATTGTTTTTTATCGTTTCTTGTTCTTTTGACAAAGAGGCTTGCATGAGTGCAAGACATCCCGGGGAAACCATATCAGAGATTTCTGTATATGTTTGAGCTATTGTTGAAGGTGTGTAGTTAGCAAGGTTTGCAATAAAACCCTCAGCAAATGCTTTTACCATTTCATCATTTGTTTTAACGGGAAATGCAAATCCTTTTGCCCCGTTAATATAGTATATCGGCTTTGGTTTTACCAGATAAAAAGTAAAAGAAAACGTTTCCACGGCTAATAGTGTTCCAAGAAAAATGACAAGAGATTGAAGGCTTTTTGCCCTTATCTCTGATTCAGCCCAGATTTCCCATAATTTTCGTCTTTTTTCCATATAGTATATGCCTTTACTTTTTTGGGTGAAGGTAAGAGTCCTTTTAATGACATCCCTGTATGATAATAGAGCCAGTGTTTGAAAAATCCAGGAGGTTTTCCCTTTCTGCTTTTTTTAAGGATTATTCCTGTTACAATGCCGCCGGATAAAGCAAAAATTATATTGAATATAGATGACAGTGCACCTATAAAAATAAGAATTATTGCCAATTCCTCAATTTCAAAGCCAAATAATGTAATAGGTTTACCCAGGGAACGAAAACAGGGCTTCATCACCAGTTGGAACTATTACCCGTTGTATTAAATATTGCCTGTGCAATATTATTGGCAAATCCGAGAAGTATACCTGCAATTACACAAGAAATTGCAGCACCCCACTTCCCTGATAGCATAAAAAATGCGGCAGCAATAAAAGCTCCTATACAGAGAGTTTTGGCAACAGGCCCGACAAGAATACTGCGTATTGTATCCGTAAAATTTGTTACTGCGCCGTTTACGTTTGTCGAGGCATAAGCTATGCCCGTTAAAAACTGAAATGCCAATACTATTGCCACAGCAATACATATACCTGCAAAAATATTTCTTAGTTTACGCTGATTTTCAGGATTCATAATCCATGCAGTAATACCTGTTAATATTTTTACCCGCCTTTCCTCCAATTTTCTCTTATTCATTTTTCCATCTCCTTGTTATGGTTTGTATAAATTTTATAGGATAAAGATTCATTTAACGCTTTTGTAATTTCCTGTTTTACTATTTCCCTGCACTGTTTTAATATCCTGTATGTTTTTTGTTGTGCGGATTTATTTTTAACCTGTTCTATAATGACAGGTATAATGCCTGTGTTTGGATTTGCAAGATGTGAGAATGCCTCTTTTGACAAGTCAATTTTTCTGTCTGGCAGAAATGAGGCAGGGCCCCTGTCATTAACCTCTACGATTACGGTTTTTTTGTTGGCAATATTTATAACCTTTAGCTTTGTTCCAAATGGATAGTGCCGGGTTGCGCATGTTAAACTATGGGGATTGAAAACGTTTCCATCTGCAGTAAAAACATTAAGTCCTTCATCAGGATTTCCACTTCCATACCATGAGGCAAGACCAAACTTTATTTTTCCCGCAAAACATAATGTTACAAGGAATAAAAAAACCGATAAAACTTTTATTTTTGATAAATTAGTATTCATAACAATTTTTCCAGTGAGAATCATCAGACCCTTATCGCAGGGTGAACCATCCTTCCTCCAATGGACATGTTGTTAAATGCAGCTACGACTGTTCCTCTTCCTTTTGAGAGTAATTCCCACTCAATTACCGGCATTACAAAAATTAATACCAGGGTAATAAGAGGGAGCGTGACAAAACTCATATTATTGATAAAAGGCATTCCACTGAAACCCGGGGTATATACCGGAGAGAGATGCCGGAAAAAAGACCACTGGATATTTTGAAAAACATTAAGAATAGCCCAGCCAATAGACCATGATTTCACCCAGAAAAGTGTAAGAAAATACCATGAAAGCCAGTTAAAAGATGAAGGGAATAAAGAAATCAAAAAAATGATTGGAAAGAATGCTATTACTATAAAACATACTGCACCCTGAAAAGCAGGTAAAGCAGGAACTATTGTTCCTGCCAAAACCTGAAGAATTAATTTTGAAATAAACTGAATTATTCTTCCAAGTGGATTTGTAATGCCTGTTGAAAGTTCACCTCTTCCAAGTCCTTTTGTAAGTTGTCCTGTAATCCCCTGGGTATCATCCTGTATTTCATTGTTTATAACCCATTTGATATATACATTATCAAAATTTTTACTATTATTATACATATTTTCCCATTCTAAACGAAGTTTTCCCCACCAGTTGAATTTTCCATATTTTTTTTGTGCATCTGTAATTATCCCTTTTTTTATCGTTTCCCATTGTTGCAGCTCTTTTGGTGTATAGTAGGCATCCCATGTTCCGGGATACCATTTATTCTGCGAATGTATTGGTTGGGGATTACCGGAATTTTTCCACTGGGTAAAGGCTCTGGAAAAAGGTCCTTTTAGAAAA
Organism: Candidatus Omnitrophota bacterium; assembly: GCA_023485205.1. The sequence continues at coordinate 15,416 of JAMCZX010000031.1, forward strand.
TCTATAAATTCGTCTCTTGTTTTAATGTTGCTGATATGTGCTGTGAGTATCATGTTATCAGTATAAATAGCAGAAAAGGGACTTCCCCCTATGTATTTATCCGACTGTGTCAGATTACCTGCATTTTCAATTCCTTTAATTGTCCATGTGGTAATCCCGTCTATCATTTCTCCTATTAAGCCTAATCCGGCCGATGCAGGACGGCCTTCCACATATCCAAGTGAATTTGTTAGTGCCTGTGAATTTGCGAGAAGAGGTGCACCTGCCTGTCCCGCAGCAGAAGAAGAAGATATTATCCTGGTAGGGATAAAAAATGCGGAGATAAGTCCCACGGTAATAAGGTATATAATCACAGGTTTTAAGGTGTGCTCCAATAATCCCTTGTAAATTATCCAGATGGACGCGGATGCAACAACACCGGCATATACGGGTATAAGTTTTCTCATTAACTGGCCCGCAACTATATACCCGCCATATGAATATGCTGAATCAAGAGGGGTTATTCCTGTTATCATTTTACTCCGTAAAAATCTATTGTTATTTTTATATTATTTTTTCCTGCGTACATCTCTTTTAAAACAACAGGAAAAGCAAAAAACAAGGTTTTTATAATAGAATCTGATTGTTCAATCCTGCCTGAAAGGGAAATAACATATTGTTTTTTTATTATTTTATTTTTTTCCTGCTGTGTTCCCTGCTGTTTTTTTTGTGCCTGTTGCCTGATTGAAAGTTTTATTCCCTCTAAAGACGTTTTGATATATAAAAATTTTGCCATCTTTTCAATATTGGATGTGAAAGACGGGAGAGTATGTAATTGAGAAGGCAGGGTACAATTATTTTTTTCCTGTTTTAACATGGATATTTGATTTTGCATGCTGAGCTTTTTTTGCTTCAGGGAATAATCCCGGTAAAAAAGAAATAACATTCCTGTCCACAGAATAATAATTAGTCCCTTCATTATATTTGTTCTCATAATTCTTCTATTGACTGATTCCTCCAAAACCGAAAGGGTTATAAAAAGTTTTTTGTTCCATAGTATCCTGTACCTGGTTGTTTATTTCTTCAAGATTTTTTGCTTTTTCTTCTTTTTCCTTTGCTATAATTCCGTTCGCCACCTGTGTTGCCACTTTATCCTGAACATTGTTTTCATTTATTAAAGTAGACTTAACACTGGATAGATAGTTTTGTTTTTGAGATATGATTCCTTTTTCTGCATTTGTTAACGTAGGGTCTCCGTCCATTTTTTCAAGGTTTGTGTTTATATCATCTATCTCATTTGTCGTTTTGATTAAGGCAAGTCCAGAAGCCAATTTCCCGATTGCAATGTCTCTTGTAGGTTCTGGCAAAGTTCCTATACTTTTGATTAGTTCAGGGGTGACAGGAAAGGTAGGAAGTGAAACACTTGTTAAATCAGGGACCTGATTAGAGGCCAAATACTGGTCTACATCTATTTGTAATTTTTGGTAATAGTTTGTTAATTCCTTATCATATACCTGATTAGGACTTGATGCCGGGGCAATATAACCGACACTTCCATTTTGACGGACTTCCACATCTCCAATAAGTTTTTTTGAAAGGTTTTGTGTGCTGTTTTTTGCCCCTGTCCATTGGTAGCCGTCTTTGAATAAGTACAAATCTGTTGTTGGCTGTCCTGTATAGTTTGTCAGTTGTAGATTTTTGTTTTGTACTATAGTATCAATATTTCCAAGATTACCGGATTGCTGTAATTGATTGTATTCGCTTTGCCCTCTCATCTGCTGGGCAAGGTTCATTCCCATTTTTTGTAAATTCTGACAGCTTTTATATTGTAAAAGTTGAATGCTTTGTGCCCTGTTTTCAAGGTTTTTAAGTGTATCTGCAAGTGTAGGGCTTGCCATTTCAAGAAGAACCATTGGTGATGCGGCAAGAGCATTTTCTCCTATGGATTCCGCATAGTTTGTCAGAGCCTGTGCATTCAAAAGATTTGAAAAATCAGCAGATAGATTCAGTCCACTGCAACCCAGCCCTACATTATAAGAATACCCGATAGAGGGTGTCTGATAATAAGGCGGGTTAAAGGTTGTTCCTGCCTGATAAGTAAATCCGCTGTTGTCATTATTAAGTGTTGACTGCGAGATTATCCCTTGATTTTGCCATATATCAGCAAAAGAAAATGAAGAAAAAATAAAGACAAGTGAAAGGACGAGCATAAGATTTTTCATAGAACGCCTCCTATTTTTTGATAAAACTGAAGAAACTGATTGCCTGTAACAAACCCTTCAAGTTTCACAGGTTCAGGTTTATTTGGCAGATATATAATAAAACCAGGATAAAGTCCTATCCTGAATTCCTTTTCCAGTCCATTTGATAAATGAAAAGGGAAAGATAATTCCGGCATTGAGCTTTTACTTCCCACCCATAATCCTATAAACTTTATCTCATTTTTATATTTCTTATTAATTATATCCATAATCAATTCATCTGCGGCACAATACTTACATCCTTGTTTTGCAAAGAAAAGAATTGTGGGAGAAGAAAAAGGGCTTGCCTGTTGATTTTGTGTGGCAGTGTTTTTTTGTATTGTTTCAGTGTTTTGAGAAATAGAAGCAGGCACATTTGCTGAAGAAGTGCCTGGATTTTTTTCTTCATCCGAGACTTCTTGTAAAATTGCTGTTGCTTTTGCTATTTTCTCAATTCTTTCTTTTTCCCATGCAAGATAAGCCTGTGCATTTTTAGTCGTGGGATTATTGAGGAAACTGACAACCTGTGGTGGTGGAACATAAGTCTGGACTGAACCATCTGGCATAACCATAGGCTGGGCCCAGATAGATATTGTAGGTTTTTTCTTTAATCCCTTATTGTGTAAAATTTTTGTTTCTGTTTGTGTGCTTCCAAAGAAATTGACAGGCTCATTGAAAAATCCTGCATAACTAAAAGAACATACAGAAAAAACAAAAATAAAGAATAATATTTTTCTCATAATTTTTTTAACTCCTCTGGCCCACAAAAAACCAGTTGAACATTTCAGTTTGCCTGTTGCCAAAAGGCAGGTTATTGGAATAAGTTAACTGCCACACGCTCCGGTTATTTGGTACTTCTGTTACTTGTATTTCCGGCGGGAAATCAGAAGAAACCTCATCTTTGGGAACGTCTGTTGTAATTGTCACAATGTGGTTGTTGTAAGACAAAGAATAAGGATAAGAAAACATGTTGTTAACGGAACTGATTAAGCCGTCATTAACTAAAACCGGCATAATCGGGTTTGTCTGTGAGCTTTTATTTTCCCGGACTATACAGGAATATATTTTCTTAATCTGCTGTGTCATCATTTGTGTTCTTCCAAGTCTTATTCTTTTAGTGTGTAACGGCAATAACACAGAAGCCGCTACTCCTGTTATTCCAATAACCGTGAGCAACTCAAGGAAAGTCCAACCTTTTTTCATTTTTTTATTTCCTTTTTTCAGAAGGTGAAAGTTCCTGTGCCTGAACTTCCTGTATAAGTGCCAGGATTTACAGCAAGAATTGCCCCTAAAGATGACTGGATTTCATTGTAAGTGCTCTGGTCAGGAATAGCCGTTGCGGTAATAATCACCTGCCCCTCATTTGTGCCAGCCGCAACTGTATATGTCCCGCCCCAGGAATTATCTAATGTTGTGGGCAATAAATTTGCACTTGTCAGAGCTGACATACTGATACCGCTATAATTTACTCTTCCATCTCCCAGCCATGCCTGACAGGCAGAATAAATTGTCTGGACCTGCCTGGATGTGGCAGATATTTCAGAAGCCTGTCTTGCTCCCTTTGCGCCGAGAAGAATAATAGCCAGCAAAATCCCGGCTATTCCTATTACAGCAATCAACTCCACGAGCGTAAAACCACCCTTCCCTACTCTTTTACTTCTTTTTATTTCTTGCATAACTCCTCCTTTTGTTAATTTATTGCAGTGATAATCGTTGAATCTATAATCCAGTAACCACCCTGATTCATTTGCACACTACCTGAACCCAGGTAAACATCAGAACCTGAAATTGTGGGCGGAACAGAACCGTTTCCATTTGCAGAGAGGACATCACAATTACCTGCAAAAAACCATTGTAATGGAAGTTGTCCCTGCCATGGGAGTTCGTCTTCATAAGCTGTAAAAGAAATATTTTTGCCATTATATTGTCCGTTGCAATAAACTTCAAAATACCCAGCCCACGCTCCCTGAATATTAGAAGTCCATTCCTGCATCTGCGGCATATCACTGCTTACCTGCGTAAAATAATAGTCCATGTAAATAGACCCGCCTCCATTCGGTCCGTAGGCATATAAAGAATTGATAGCAAAATCCGCAGGAAGATATATTGTTGCGGAGCCTGTAATCCTAACCATCATAGGGTCTATGTTCGCAGGGAACTTTGCCTGTGATAGCCAGCCATTCGGACTGATACCCTGTGTTTGAAGTGCAGGGTCGTATAGGTCAGGTATAGTATCATTATTAATTTTCTCCACTGGCATTTGGTCTACAGTGCTTCCTGGAGTAACACCCACATACAAGGTTCCTGTAGTTCCAATAGATTGTGTAGCGGTTCTACTATCACCATTTCCATACCTGTGGACAAGGCCTGCCAGGGCAGGTTCTGCTGCCGGAACAGGAATTGTTGAGGATATACTCTGTCCATTTGTTGATACATCTATACAATCTGCCTGGATTACGCCCTGTAAATCAGAAGGAAGGCTTGTGGATACAGTCAAGGTGCTTCCATTATCTGTAAGTGAATAAGAATTTCCGAAGACATTTTGTCCATTCCATGTAGAAGGGATATACCCACCTTGTTGGAGTTGCTGTATACTATCTGCCCATGACCCGGCACCATTATTTGCATTCATCTGGTTAATATAATAAGACCTTTCAGCTTCCTGGATACCGGTAATTTCTTTTGCCACATTTTTTGCCTGGTTCAAATTTATCATTTTTATAGTTGCAGGTAGCATAGCCGCAGCCATAAAAGCTAAAACTCCTACAACAAGCATAGTTTCAAGTAATGTAAAACCTTTATTGTTAATTTTATTTCGCATAATTCCTCCTTTTATGCCTATATTTTATTTTTACAAAAGTAATAAAACCGAATATTAAAAATACCAAAGGGCTGACTGCTCCACCTCCACCGCCACCAGAAGGAAATACAGGAATAGGCATTGGAGAATCTTTATAAGTATAATAAATTGTTCCATAATCTATTACATCAGCAAAACCTGAATTATTAAGATTTCCTACATAATCATAACCGCCTATAAAATTCCATTGTTTAATTATTTGAGTCTCAAAAGTAATAGCATTTCCCAATGGTGCACAATACCATGCCTGAAGCCAATTACTCGCAGAATCATAACGGCCATTATCACTCGCAAGAACAAAATCAGGATTCCCATCTCCATTGATGTCTGCTGATTGGGGTAATGCGCATAAAATATCTTGTGTGTTGTTATCAATCCATACAGGAATTTGAGTAAATCCGCTTGTTGGGTTTGAATTATTCATGTTATTTGAAAACAGGACTACTTCATTTGAAAGAATGCCTGTATCAACCTTATTATTTTCTACTGCAATAAAAGAAGGCTCTTTGCCTGATGTAAAGTTTCCAATAGGTATTCCGTTAATATCGTAACTATAGCCATAATTAGACCCAGTATAAATCGTTGGAGAAGAGGAAATAACACCTGGAGAAGTTTGAGTGTATATTTCAAAGTTATTTGGATTGCTTTCATATCCGGAAACAATAATACTTTTTAGTCCAGTTCCATTAAAATCTGCCGCACCAAGATATATACAATTTGGAAGAATAGAATAATCAGAAGAAGAAAAACTGCCATTATTATTCCAATATATTACTACTTCTTTTGCTATTGAACTACCGACCCAGTAATCCTCATCGCATATAATATCAGGGTATCCGTTTCCTTTAAGGTCAACTATTGCGTCTAATGACACGCCATAATAATTACTGGGATTATAAACTCCTGAAAAAAGTAATTGCTGGGGTCCAAACTGCCTATTGCCAAGATACTTGAAAATATAAAAATCAGGGGCATTGTTATCTTCAGAAAGCCCAACTATACACATTTGCCCATTATTATAAAGGTCAGCAAAACGAGCCCCTGAAAACCACCAACCACTTAAATTTGACACCAAAGTGGTATCAGTATACGCCTGGTCAGAGGTAATCTGGCCGAACTGGTTAATATCTACTGGGCCGCCCCAGGCAACATAAATACCTGGATTATTGGGATTTAAACTATATATTACAAAATCTTTATATGCGGTTGTTTCTACATTGGCACAATCATCGGGATTTCCAAAACCTATAAAATTATTATTTTTGATAGGGGCAAAAGAAATATTTTGAGCAAAGGCAATATGGACAGCAAAGAAAATGCTGATGAAAATAAGACAATATAATATTCCTGCGTTTTTGACTGGGACTTGTACCATAATTCCTACTTTTTAGTTACCTTATTTAATCTTTTTTATTGCATCCTTAATCCGACTTTTCCTTCAACAGCAGCCAATCGTTCTTTTATGTCAGAAGTTATGTGTATTTCTCTTTCCAGGGAATCTATTTTAAAATCAAGAGAATCTATTCTGGAATTTAAACTTTTATCAAGAGAATTTATTTTTGAATCAAGAGAATCTATTCTTGAATTTAAACTTTTATCAAGAGAATCTATTTTTGAATCCAATCTTTTTATTTCAGACAACGTTTCATTTTTTACACTATCAATTTTTTCATCCAGACGTTTTATCTCTATTTTTATTCCTTGTAATTCAGGTGCTACTATATCCTGTAATGCCTGTTTTACCTGTTCATATATGTTTGCCATAATTTTTCCCCTTTTTCTATCGTTAATTTTATATTAATAAAAATTTTGTGTCAATAGCCCCCAAAAATCTGGATATTACTTAAATTTGAGTATATGGGCATTAAAAATGCAAATACGAAGAAAACCACAAAAACCGCCACAAGACTGATTAAAACAGGTTCAATTATTGTAAGAAACATTTCATAGTTTCTGTCAGTTTTTTCTATATAGTATTGTGCGATTCTGTCTATATACTCATAAAGAGAAGCGCCTTTTTCACCCTTGACTATGGACTGCACTATAAATACAGGAAAAATTCTTTCCTGCCTTAATGCCTCTGAAAAAGAAAATCCCTGTGTCATTTTTTCTTTTACATTCTGAAAGGTTCTTTTAAATATACCGCTCTGGATTTCCACCATTTCAATTGCCTCTATAAGCGGAACCCCATTTTTTACAAGCATGGAAAGTGAGGAAAAAAAGTTGGCAAAAACTCTTTCTTTTATTGGCAGATATGCTTTTACTGTTGAAAATTTTTCAAGTATTTTTACTCCTGTTTCTGTTGAAACAAGAAACCTTAAAGCAAAAGTCAGCCCGAGAAGAATACAGGGAAACAGCCACCAGTAATGAGCTAATATCCCTGCCATTAATAATAGTCCCTTTGTCAAACCGGATAAGTGCGGGATTTTGGAATAAAAACTCATCATTTTGGGAATAACAAAAACAGAAACTGCTGTTGCTACAATGAATATAGCACTTATAACAAACACAGGATATATAAGAGCCATTTTTAATTTTGTATTGAATTTTGCTTTTTTATTGTAAAAATCCGCCAATCTTTTTAAAGTATCCGGCAGCACTGCCCCCTTTTCACCTGATTTTACAGAAGCTCTAACCTCTTGGGGAAATCCGCCAATCTGTGCCAGGGCTTCATAAAAGAAAAAACCCTGGGATAATTTTATATGTATCTCTTCAAGCATCCGGGAAAGTGTTTTATTTGTTGAAAGAGAAAGTTCTTTTATTGCCTCTGTTAAGGAAATACCCACGTCAAGTAATCCTGCAATGTCCCTGAACAGTTCTGCCAGGTGAACAGGTTTTAGTGTTGAACTTCTTTTAAAAGAAAACGTTTTTTTCCTGGAAAGGATAAAAAAACCCTGTTTTTTCAATGTCTCAATTTCTGACTTATCCTCTACTTCCAAAGTTCGTATCTTCCCAAGTCTATTTAAGACTTCAATTTTCACTTCCCACCACCCTTTCTATTTCTTCAATTGACGTTATCCCCTGTTCTATCAAATAATATCCATCCTGGAGCAGGGAAATAAACCCGTTGTTTTGAATCTCTGTTATTTCCTCTTTTATTTTTTTATAATTCCCTTCTTTCATGACTTCTTTCAGGTTTCCCTTCACCTCAAGGATTTCCACAGCCACAGTCCTTCCTTTGTATCCATTATTACAATAATTACAACCGACTGGCTGGTATATAGTTTTTGCTTTTATTTTTTCTGAATAAGATTGAGACACTGAAATTTCTTTTTTGCATAGAGGACATAGTTTTCTTATTAATCTTTGGCTTATTATTCCTTCAATAGACATCCCGAGATATGAAAGTGAAATGTCTAAATCCAAAAGCCGGGTAATGCTTGTGAATGTATCCTGTGTGTGTAGTGTTGAAAATGTTTTGTGTCCTGTAAGAGATGCTCTTATTGCTTCCACGGCTGTTTCTTTATCCCGTATCTCGCCCACAAGAACAATATCCGGGTCATGCCTTAAAAATGCACGAAGTGCGGAAGAAAACGTTATTTCTGCCGGTTCATTGACTTCCACCTGCTGTGTCAAAGGCAGTTCTACTTCTACAGGGTCTTCTATGGTAAGTATTTTGACTTCTTCCGTGCGAAGCATTGAAAGAATTGAATATAAAGATGTTGTTTTACCACTTCCAGTGGGTCCTGTAAAAAGAAAAAGTCCCTGTGGTTTAAACGTAAGTCTTTGTATTATGTCTATCTGGTGTTTCCTGTACCCGAGATATTTTAAGGGCATAATTGTTTTGTATCTATCAAGAAGTCTTAAAACAATAGATGCCCCGTATTTTGTCGTGGGAATAGAGGATACTCTTATGTCTATGGTTCTGTTCTGGTAAGAAAAAGAAAAGTTTGCATCATGAAATTTTGAAAATTCTGATTGTGTAATTGAAGCTAAAGAATAAACAACGTTCAACAGGTTTTCATGAGAGTGATATGGTAAGGAGACAATTGGAGTAAGCATACCATCTATCCTGAAGCGGACGTCTGAAGTCAGGACATTTGGCTCTATGTGTATGTCAGAGGCATTGGTTATAATCGCCTCTTCAATAATACTGTGTAAAAACTCTTTCATTTTATTCCCTGATATCCCAAAATGCTCTATTTCATGAACAATGGAATTCAGGTGAGAAATCCTGTCTGAAATAGGAACCAATTCTTCAAGATTTTTTTTAATAAGAGACGGGGAAGCAATAAATCTTGGGTATAATAATCCATGCTGGACAAGAAAACTTATTGTCAGGGTATTGGTTGGGTCTTCAAGGAGTATTGCAGGAGTGCCGCTGTCATTTACAATGGGTAGTATTCCTTTATGTTGTGCCTGTATAAGTCCGATTTTTTCAATAAGAGTGTGTTCTATATTTGATACAGGCTTATCCCAGATAGGAACGTTTATTTGTTCTGATAAAGCCTCTACCAGGTCATCTTCTGAAATAAAGTGATATTTTGAAAGTATCCGGCCGAGTTTTTCTCCGGTACGTTTTTGAATGTTCAGGGCATGTTCCAGTTGTGGACGGGAAATTTTTTTCTTATTTAAAAGAATCTGACCTAATTGTATCATTTTTTTATAAGTGGCAGTGTCGGTTCATTGTCGGGTATAATTACTGATAATGGGTAAAAAGTACTTACTCCTTTTTTATTTAGTGTGATACCATACCCGGATATTCCTGTTACTTTTCCATCATCCAATCCATCACCAATCTTAACAAAGTGAAATACTCCATTGTTTTTGATGAGCGCATTAATGTTTTTTTCCACCATCATCACCTGAAAGATTTTCTTTTTTTTGTTTTTTAATATTGATGAAAATGCTCCTTGAAAGCCCGGTGAAGGGGCAAAATATTCTTTTGAAGGGAATTGCCCGGAGGGTATGGAAGCGGGTAAAACAGGCGGGTTTGGAGGAGTAGTGGCGTCCTGTATTTCCTTTTGCATTTTAATTGCCTCTTCTTTGAGTTTCAATAGTTCATTCTGTTTCTTTTGTATGCTTATTGACACTTCAAGATTATATAACTGTTTTCCCTGTGGGGAATTGATAAGATTGGCAACCTGTGTGCTGGCATCCGTTGTTTCTGAGGCAAAGGATATTCCGGATAAAACAGTCAAAATCAAAAAAAGCATTGTTATTCTTTTCAATATCATAATATTTTTCTCCTATGTATTTTAATTATGTAAATATTCACTAAGACAGTGTTAATAATTTACTGAGCTGAAGTAGGAAATAAGTTCTGGATTGCTCTTCTCATCTTTGTAAAAACATTCTTTCAAACAAAGCCTCAAAGACAATCCAAACTTATTTTAAACACCGTTCACTGAGTATTTATGTATTTTAAATTATCTATTTACAAAAACTTTATAAATAAGTATAATTATAATGTAAAAATTTCTACTATAAGTATTTATTTAAAAATAAAGACTGGAAGATCCTGCTTGACGGAGTTCTTGACTGGGACTTGCCTGCCAAGAGGACTTCCAGTCTTTTTATTGTTTTTCCAACTTTTAAATTTTAAAAACATCAATTTATAACATATCTTTTTTTATTTTTCAAATTTATTTGTTTTCTATAATTCTTAATTTAATGGTATCATAGTGATATATTAAGAAAATAGAAGTATAGATAAACATACAGGGAGAAAATATGATAAAAGGGAAAATGGTAAAAGTCAGGTTTAAAAGATATTTTCCTGAGCAAAGGATGTGGGTTTTTGTAGGAAAGGTTTTGGAGTTTTCAGAAAATTGGGTAATGGTAGATGGAAGAGGTATTATTACTCTTAAAGGCCAGGTAAAACCGGCAGATATAGATGAGAAACCAAGGGCTATTCTTGTTCCAAGAGAGAATATTGCACATATAAGAATACTGCCCGATAATTTTGATATTTCCAAAATGGAAATTATTACACAGGGAACAAGAGAATATATAAAAGTGGAAGATGGACCAAATACAAGTATTGGTGATGCATTTTAAATTTGTAATTTTTTTTTGTTGTGATACAATCTTTTCTAATTTTTAAGGGGGAAAATTAATGGTAAAGAAAAAAACAAGTATTTTAAAAAGACAGAGACAGGAAATAAAAAGAAGGGGTAGAAACAAAGCGGAAAAATCCAGAATAAAAGAATTAATTAAAAAAACAAAAATATCTGTAACAGAAAATAAACCTGAGTACCAGGACATTTTTAAAAAAGCCGTGAAAGAGATAGATAAAGCCGCTTCAAAAAAAATTTTACATAAGAGGACAGCGGCAAGGAAAAAAAGCAGACTGCAAAGATTTGTTAACAAGCTTACAACCAAAGTCCCCTAAGACTATATTTTAATACAAATTTGACTCTTAGTTTTTTCTGATTAATCTTTATCAAATTATTATATAACAATCCTTAAAAAAATTGTGGGATTTGATGAATAATGTGATATACTTTTAATATAATATAAAAGAAAATTTTTTAAAAGAAAACATTATGAACCAAGAATTAGTAAATGTTATAAATTTGTTTATCTGTTAAATAAAAATAATCTAAAAAAATATCAGTCATATATATCTAATGATTTTTATAAATTTTTATGGGCAAATGTAAAATGAATATGCAGGAATATTTAAATAAAGTAATTTGTAATGATGCTTTAACTATTTTAAAAATTTTACCAGATAGAATTGTCAATATTGGGGTAACATCACCACCTTATAATAAAGGCGAGAATAAAAAAGGCTGGTTGGTAAAAAATGTGAAGTATTCAGATGCAACAGACAAATTACCGGAAGAAGAATATCAAAAAAATCAAATTGATGTCTTAAACGAAATTTTTAGAATTACAAAATACGGGGGGTCTCTTTTTTACAATCATAAAATAAGATGGGAAAAGGGAATTATGTTTCATCCTTTGGAGTGGCTTAAAAAAACAAAATGGATTATCAGACAAGAAATAATATGGGATAGAATGATAGCGGCAAATATAAGAGGGTGGAGATTTTGGCAAATTGAAGAAAGAATATATTGGCTTTATAAACCAAAGGAACAATATTTAATTGGTCAAGAATTAAAACCAAAGCATGCATTATTAACGTCTATATGGAGATTTCCACCAGAACAAAAAAATTCTCATCCTGCTCCTTTTCCGTTATCTTTGCCAATAAGAGCAATTTATTCAGTAATGGATGATAAAAAGGGTTTAGTTATAGATCCATATTGTGGTAGTGGAACAACTTTAGTGGCGGGAAAAATTTTAGGGCATGATTTTATTGGTATAGAAATTTCAAAAAAATATACTGAATTGGCAGAAAATAGATTGAGTAACTATGAAAATGAAATAAAAACTGCCAGAGAAGAAATGGCTAAACATATTGTAACAAAAACTTTTAAAGAAAGAAAAGAAAATGGAGAATTTACGGGTAAATATGGATCTATAAATAAAAAAGCAAAACCCGTTAATAAACAGGAAGAATTAATTTTATTTGGTGGACCGATACAAAACAATTAAAATTTGATAATTTAGACTAAGATAAGTCGGAGGAGTAAAGTTTCCCAGCCTGGGGTAGAATCAATCTTTCCGCTTTTTATTTTATAATCAAGGTCATTTAAGTATTCTATTTTGTTCTGAAACTCCTCAAAAGAAATTTTTTTATCAAGAAAAAGCTGCTGGATATATTGTTCAAATGCAGATATGATTATTGGCTGTTTGTATGGATTTTCCCTGATAAAAAGAGTGATTTTTTCCATGATTTCAGAAGGTTTTAAATATCTTCTTCTGAAAAACCGGTATATTTGTTTTTCCGGACTTTCATCTTTTTCTTCAAGAATCTCAACAGTATAATCTTCTCCCGGACTTTTTTTAAAAGAATCACCTGCTATAATTATGTCTATTTCTTCCGGAACCCTGGTTATTGTTTTCAAAAGTTTTTCCCATGTTTTTTTATCAAAGAGTTCTGCATGCTGGATAATAATGACTTTATTTTCTGTGAAAAGAGATGGATTTATTATGTCATTTTTAATGTCCTGCAGATTTACTTCAGGAGCATAATAAATTAGTATGTTGATAGATGAACGTTTGTTCTGAATAGCACTTTTTATTTCTTCAATTCTTTTTTTTACCAGGGTTTCATTGCCGATAAGAAATTTTACGTTTTCAGGCATAATTCTTTAATAGCAAAAAGTATATTTTATCTGCCACTTTATTACTTATTTGGGTAAGTAATAAATCCAAATTAAAGTTCTGGATTAGAGGAAGATGAAAATCCGTGGAAATAATCTGTTTTGTTGTTTTATTGTTTTTTTGAATTGCAAGTGTAATTTTAACAGTATAAGAAGCCATTTGAATTTCCCCGGTATTTGAGAAGAAATCCGGACCTCTTGTAAAATCAGTAATTGTTCCGCCTATAATAATATCTGCATTCCCCGGGTTATTAACGATTTCAAATCCCTCTCTCTCCACTAATGTTTGTTTTATTTCCGAATAAACATATGATTCAATCTTGGGCTGTAGAGTATTATTGGCAAAAACTTTTACATAAACAGTCCTGGCAGATGGTTTTACAAGAGTATAGGAACAACCGGAAAGTAAAACAAGACTAAATAGAAGGAACCATTTTTGCATATTTTGTACCCGGATAATCCTTTTTAATGAGTTTGTAGTAAAAATAAGCACTTTGTTTTTCACCTGTTTTTTCATAATATTTCTCAATTGAATAAAGCTGGGCGGCGGAACGGTCTATCATCTCATTTTTTTGTTTTAAAAGTACAGGCTTGTATTTTGTGTGAGGATATTCTGACAGAAATTGGTCAATGATATTTTCTATATCATTAAATTTTCCCACATCTGTCGTAACCTTTGGCAATGATTTTATATCTTCCTGGACAAGTTTATATCTTGCTTTTTCCTCCCATTTTGTACCGGAAAAATTTTTTATAACATTATTAAGAACTTTTTTTGATTTTGCAGTATTTCCATTTTTCCTGTATTGAGAAGCCAATTTAAGAGAAAGTTCAGCACTGGAATTACTATATGGATTAGTTCTGACAATTTGAGAGACTTCTTTTAATTGTGAATTTGAATTTGAGAAAAATTTTTTCACCTTTCCAATAGGTCCTTTATAAGAATGTTTTTTAAGTAATATCTGTGCTATTGTATTTTCCCTGTCAAGAACAACTGAAAGTTCCGGATACTGCGGGTATTTATCTATAATCTCCTGGTATTCTTTAAGGGCGGTTTGATAGTCGTCTTTCTTAAAATAGATTTCCCCAATCTCAAAAAGCGCTTTTGGAGCATATTTTGAATTTGGGAAATTGTTCAATATTTTTTTATACTCCATAATGGCTCTTTTGTTTCTATTTACCTTTTGAAAGGTTTGAGCCCATTCAAATTGTTTTTTCGCAGTGCTTTTGACTGCATATAAAGGATTAATCCATTTGTGGGTTTGGGGTGTCCACTCCCAGTATGCAAAAACAGAAGATGTAAAAAATAACAGACCTGTTATAATTAATATTTTTTTTATCATAAATTGCTTACCCCTTTAACGTAAATATTCACTAAGACAGCATTAATAACGGACTGAGCTGAAGTAGGAAATAAGTTCTGGATTGCTCTTCTCATCTTTGTAAAAACATTTTCAAACAAAGCCTCAAAGACAATCCAAACTTACTTCAAACGTCGTTCACTGAGTATTTACGATTTATTATATCAAATTATTATTCTGGCGTCCACCATGACTACTCCCCTGCCCTTTTCTTTTACCATCAGAGGGTTCAGGTCAATCTCTGTTATTTCAGGATGATTTTCACAAAGATGAGAAATTTTTAATATGGTTTCAACAATCTCTTCAGTATCGGCTTCAGGCAGGTTTCTATATCCGGTAAGCAGTTTTGCTCCTTTTATGCCTGATACCATCTGGAATGCCTCATCCCTGGTAACAGGGACAATTTTAAATATGACATCCTTTAATAATTCAACAAAAATACCACCCAGTCCAAACATAATAAGATGACCAAATTGAGGGTCTTTTTTTGCTCCAATTATTACCTCCTGCACGCCTTTTACCATTTCCTGTATTTCAATGCCTTCTATCTGTGCCTGCGGGTTGTATTTTTTTATTGACAGGATGATTTCATTATATGCTTTTTGTAGTTCCTCTTTATTTTTTATATTGATTTTTACTCCACCTGTTTCAGTTTTATGTAAAATATCAGGACTTACGATCTTGGCAACCATTGGGAATCTGATACTATCAGCATTTTTTACGGCATCATCCAATGTTTTTGCAAGATACGTATCAGGTTTTTTTATGTTGTAAAGAGTAAAAATTTCCCCTGCCTGGAAATCAGTAAGGTAGGTACTTCCTTTTTTTGCTGCAGCAGCAAGTATTTCATTTATTCGTTTATTATCCACGTCAAATTTTTCACCGGCAGATTCCTTTCTTGTTTTTATCTTATTAAACATGACCATTGATTTTAAGGAGTGAATTGCGATTTCAGGAAAACTGTAATTAGGAATATTGTTCTGCCTGAGAAGAGAAATGGTTCTTTCTATTGATACACCGCCCATAAAGTTTGCAGACGTTGTTTTACCATATTTTTTTGAAGTTTCTATAATTTGTTCTGCAATTTCATAGTGTCTTGTTACAACCTGCGGAGTAAGAATTGTAAGAATACCGTCCACGTTTTCATCTTTCAGGACGTTTTCAAGTGCAATTGCATATCTTTTTTCATCTGCATCACCAATCACGTCAATCGGGTTATGAACATTAGCAGTTGGTGGAAGTTTTTCTTTGAGTATATTTTTGGTGTTTTCAGATAAATCAGCCATTTTAAGACCTGATATTTCCACGTTATCCGTTGCAAGAACAGCCGCTCCCCCTGCGTTCGTAACGATTGCTATTTTATCACCTTTAATAAGTGGCTGGGATGTAAATAGAACTGAGGAATCAAAAAGTTCTGATAAGGTATTTACCTGGATTACGCCTGTTTTTTCAAAGGCTGCGCTATATGCAGAAGATGTCCCGGCAAGACTTCCGGTGTGTGAAGAAACAGCTTTTGACCCTGAAGCCGTCAGACCTGATTTTATTGCAAGCACAGGTTTTCTATTTGTTATTTTTGATACCCTTTGAATAAAATCTTTCCCATCTTTTACCCCTTCCATGTACAGAAGTATTACATTTGTGTTTTTATCATTTCCGCAGTCTTCTATCAGTTCAGCCTCAGAAACATCAGCCATATTGCCAATACTTATAACTCTTGAAAAACCGATTTTTTCCTGTTTTGCCCAATCAAGAACAGCACATATCAAAGCCCCTGATTGTGAAATAAAAGTAATGTGTCCTTTATCAGGCATAAGTGAACCGAATGAAGTGTTAAGATTTGAATATGTATCTATAATTCCAAGACAATTAGGTCCTATGATTCTGCTGCCGTATTTATTCGTAATTTCAATCAGTTTTTTTTCTCTTTCTTCACCTTCCTTTCCGGTTTCTTTAAATCCCGCGCTGATGATAACGAGAGCTTTTATACCTTTCTGGCAGCATTCTTCCACAGCAGGAATAGCAATTTTGGCAGGGACAACAATTACTGCAAGAGATGGAATATCAGGTATATTTTTTACAGAATCAAAACACTTAATTCCAAAAATTTCATCTGCATTTGGATTTACAGGATAGATTTTTCCCTTAAAATTACCTTCAATAAGATTTTTAAGAATTGCATATCCTACTTTTTGAGGTTCTCTTGCTGCACCAATAATAGTGATAGATGATGGGTTAAAAAATTTATCAAACATTTTTTCTGCTAATCTCCTGTGGATGATTTTTTTTATAATGTTAATTTTATCATTTTTTTAGAAATATAGTAAAATAAATAATAATTCAGACACATAGGGACTGAGGCACAGAGTTTTAAAATTCATAAAAATGGAAAAAGAAATACAGAAACAGATTGATGTTATTCAAAGAGGGACAGTGGAAATTATTGAAGAACCAGGGTTAAAGATGAAAATTGAGAATTCTTTAAAAGATGGAAAGCCCTTGAGAATAAAATATGGCATTGATCCGACAAGTCCTGAAATACATCTTGGTCATACTGTCGTAATAAAAAAACTAAAGGATTTCCAGGATTTGGGGCATAAAATTCTTTTCCTGCTCGGTGATTTTACGGCAAGAATTGGTGACCCTACAGGCAGGAATGAAACAAGACCCATTCTTTCTGAAGAGGAGATAAAAAACAATTTACAGACATATAAGCAACAGATTTCAAGAATACTTGATATTGAAAAAACGGAATTTGTTCATAATTCAGACTGGCTGAAAAATGTTTCACTTGAAAACTTTATAAAGATTGCTTCTGTTTTTACTGTCGCCCGGCTCCTTGAAAGAGAGGATTTTTCAGCACGATATAAATCAGGCAAGCCAATATTTCTACAGGAGTTTTTTTATCCGCTTCTCCAGGGATACGATTCCGTTGTTTTAAATGCTGATATTGAAATAGGCGCTACAGAGCAGAAGTTTAATCTTCTTGCAGGCCGTTCTTTGCAGGAGTTTTTTGACCAGGAGAAGCAGGTTGTTATTACTATGCCTATACTTGTCGGAACGGATGGAAAATTGAAAATGAGTAAAACCTATAAGAACCATATCCCGGTAAATACAACCTCTGAAGACATGTTTGGTAAAATCATGTCAATTCCTGATGATATAATGGAGCATTACTGGGCACTTCTTACAAAAATTCCTGTGAAGGAATTTAAAGAAATAATAGAAACAAATCCAAGGGATGGGAAGTTTTTTCTGGCAAAAACAATTGTGAGTGAATTTTTTGGTGAGAGAGAAGGTGAAGAGGCAGGACTTGAATTTGACAGAATTTTCAGAAACAGGGAAAATCCTACTGATATACCCGAGATTAAGATTGCAAAATCTGCTCTTAAAGATGGCAGAATAAGGATTGTATCTGTTCTTGTGTCAGGATTTAATTATTCAAATTCTGATGCAAAACGGCTTATTACACAAAAAGCCGTTAAAATTGACGGTAAATTGGTTGAAGATTTTAACGAATATGTCCCTGATGGAAAGATTATAAAATACGGGAAAGGCAAATTTGCCAAAATAAAAATAATATAAAATGATTATAAACAGATTAAAAAAGGAAAAATATGGAAAATGAAATAAGAGAACAGTTGAGTTGGTATGGGAAAAAAATCATTGAAAAAGGGTTGGCAGCAGGGCCAGGTGGAAATATAAGTGCAAAAGACGAGGATTTTGTTTATCTTTCACCGAGTGGATTTGCTCTTGATGAAATAGGTCACCAACAATGGGTTAAGTTAAACATTAAAACAGGTAATGTGGAAGGATTAAAGCCTACATGTGAGGTTTCCATGCATCTCGGGTGTTATCTTGCGCGAAAGGAAATAAAAGCAGTAATCCATACACATCCGCCTTTAACACTTGCCCTGATATGTGCGGGCCGGGAGTTTAAAGCATTTTGTCCTGATTTTGTTGCATTGCTTGGTAAAAAAGTTCCTGTAATTCCATATGTTATCCCGTCTGGCGAGGAAATAAGAAAAGCAGTTGTGGAACAGATAAAAAAATATAACGTGGTGCTTTTAAAAAATCATGGCGTGGTTTGTGTGGGGGAAAGTCTTAAAGAGGCTTTTTCAAGAAGCTGGCTGATAGAAGAAAGTGCCAGGACAATTCTATATGGCACTCTTCTTGGAAAATTCAGATATCTCAATAAAAAAGAGATTGATGATATTGACCATCTGCCTGCAGAAGATTTTCGCAGGACGCTTTTGAAATCAGCAAAAAAGTGAATATAATAACCTCAAAAACAGTTGTTATTCATCTTGATAAACCCATACTAATGGGTATATTGAACATTACCAGGGATTCCTTTTATGATGGCGGCAGATATTTTGATTTTGATAAGGCGTATAACCGCGCTATAGAAATAGAATCTGAAGGTGCAGACATACTTGACGTTGGTGCAGAATCAACACGGCCTGGTTCTCTGCCTTTGAGTGAAAGAGAGGAAATAGACCGTCTAATCCCACTGGTTTCTGAGCTAAAAAAAACCATCAGTATTCCGATTTCATGCGATACTTATAAAAGTAAGGTGGCAGAAAAAGCAATTGAAAGCGGCGCCGGTATCATTAATGACATTTATGCGCTCAGGTATGACAATAGAATGGTTGACGTGATTAAAAATGCAGGATGCCCGGTAGTTTTGATGCATATGAAAGGAACGCCTGAAACCATGCAAAAAAATCCATCCTATGAAAATGTTATAAAGGAAATCAAGGTTTTTTTTAAAGAAAGAATTGATTTTGCAGAAAAATCCGGGATAAATCCAGGTTGTATTATAATAGACCCGGGTATTGGTTTTGGTAAAAGATTGCAGGATAATCTGATGATTTTAAAAAGACTTAAAGAATTTACCTCTTCCGGTAAACCCATACTTGTCGGGACATCAAGAAAGGCATTCCTGAGTAAAATTCAGGGTGATGATGCAACGGCATCTGAAAGGTTTGAAGCCAGCCTTGCAAGCTGTGTTGTGGCATATGTAAATGGAGCAGGTATTTTCAGAGTACACGATGTAAAAGAAACAAAAAAAGCGCTTAATACCGTATATAAAATATTAGTAAATACTCAGTGAACGACGTCTGAAGTAAGTTTGGAGCGTCTTTATAAAAAATGAAAATTATTGGACTTGACCTTGGTGAAAAAAGGATAGGAACTGCCCTTGCTGATGAAGATGGAATAATTGCAAGTGCTTTTGAGGTAATTGAATGCAATGGTAAAGAAATAGAGAGAATCATTGAAATCGTAAATCAGCATGAGGTATCGAGAATTGTTTATGGAATGCCTCTTAAAATGGATGGTTCATTAAGTCCTCAAGGTGAAAAAATCATTGCAATCATAGAAAAATTAAAGGAAAAAATTAACATAATGTTTATCCCATGGGATGAGCGGCTGACAAGTAAAGAGGCGGAAAATTTTCTTCTTTCAGCCAATCTGAGCAGAAAAAAAAGAAAAAAAATTATAGATAAACTTTCTGCACAGATAATTCTACAGTCTTATTTAGATTCCAATACTCTCAAATCCATACCTGTTGAGTGATTTTAAAATCGCAGATTTCTTATCCTGGCAAGATAATATTTGTAATTTGCCAGGGACGTATCAGGCGTTATAAGGTGGTCAGGCAAAACAATAAATCCGCCTTCTTTCATAATCGGTATCCTTCTTTCAATTTCCTCATCTATTTCCTTATGAGTTTTTTCAAGAACAAGTTTATTAAATCCGCCTATGATTCTTAATTCTTTCCCATACTTTTTTCTATATTCCATCGGGTCTGCATTCCATGTCCCTATTTCAATGGGAAACTGGACGTTGACTCCTGCATCCAACCATTCTCCAAGGAGTGCTTTAACATCTCCATCGCTGTCTATTCCAAGAAGACGTGTTCCATAACTTTCAAGTTTATTTCTTATTTTTCTGTATCCGGGCGCAACACATTTTTTGAAAATATTTGGACTTACAAAAGGACCACTTCTTCCACATATATCCTCCCAACCAAAACCTATGTCAGGTTTTATTTTCATCTTTGGAAAAACATGGTCTATAGCCCAGCAGGTAAGGTCCGATAAAGTATTAACTATATCCACAAAAACATCCTGATGGTCATACATAAAATAAGCTAAATTTTCAACACCGAGCCAATTTCTTGTCCAACCCATCATTGAACCTGTACCAAAAATAACAGGAAGTTCTGAGGTTTCTGCATTTTTTATTATTTCATCAATGTTTGGTGGAATTCTATCAGGATCCGGCTGGAGTTTTTTCTTGTATGTGTCCCAGTCTTTTGCCGTTTTGAACGTAAAATCAATATAGTGGGGTATGTTACTACGGTGTTTCCATGCTTTTTGTATTACCCCCTCTCCATCACGAAATATTTTATATTCTTCTGTTTCTTCAAGTATTTCATTAGAGAATGCAGGGTATAACCCAACGTTAATTCCAATCCATGCCCACATAGGTATTGTTTGAAAATATTTATGTTCATCTACGTCAGCAGGCATTCCTTCTTTTATCCATCTTTCCCTGGTTTCAGGCCATTCTGTCCAGTGTATAACAGGTATCCTGTCGTGCCCTTTATAAAACATAATATTCTGCCACAATTCTCTATCAGTCATTTATTTTCTCCATGGTTATCGTAGTATGATTTTTTTACTGCTTCTGCAACCTTTTTTGCCACCTCTTTATTAAGAGGTGAAGGAATAATGTTTTCCGGGCTGAGATTTTTTTCCGGGACCATTTTTGCAATTGCCTTTGCCGCTTCTATTTTCATTTTTTCAGTAATTTTTTTTGCCCTTGTATCAAGTAATCCCCTGAAAATCCCCGGGAAAGCAAGAAGATTATTAATCTGATTTGAAAAATCACTTCTTCCTGTTCCGACTATAAAAGCCCCTGCCCTTTTTGCCTCGTCAGGCATAATTTCAGGTATGGGATTAGCCATTGCAAAAATTATAGGTTTTTTATTCATATTTTTTATCATTTCTTTTGTAATCATGTTTGGTCCTGATACACCTATAAAAACATCTGCTTTTTCTATTGCATCTTTCAAAGAACCCTGTTTTACGTCTTTTAAAATGTATTTTGTTATTTCTTTCTTTGCAAAATTCATTCTCTCTTTTCTTCCTTTATAAATAACTCCTGACCTGTCGCACAGAATTATTTTTTTTGCCCCTGCCCTGTAAAGAAATTTTGTAATTGCAATTCCCGCGGCACCTGCTCCGTTAATTACTATTTTTATATCTGAAATCTTTTTTCCCGAAATTTTCAAACTGTTTATCAATGCAGCAAGAACCACGATTGCGGTTCCATGCTGGTCATCATGAAATACAGGGATATCAATCTTTTTTTTAAGTTTCTCTTCAATCAGGAAGCATCGTGGACTGGAAATATCCTCAAGATTAATTCCTCCAAAACCTGTGGATATACGGAATACGGTTTCTATGATTTCCCATGGTTTTTTTGTATTAAGGCATACAGGATATGCATCCACGTTTCCAAATTCCTTGAAAAGTATTGCCTTGCCTTCCATGACAGGAAGTGCTGCAGCAGGCCCGATATCACCAAGACCTAAAACAGCAGAACCATCAGTAACAATCGCGACTGAATTATTTTTAATTGTATAATCATATGAGCTGGAGGGATTATTTTTGATTTCCATGCATACTTCAGCAACACCAGGCGTATATGCAACTGAAAGGTCCGTTTTGTTTTTTAGAGGAACAGTGGGTTTTATTTCCATTTTACCGCATTTATGAAGTTTAAGTATGCTGTTTTTATCCATTATATTTTGCCATTGCCTTGTCTATACCGTATTTTATGATATTTTCTATTGCTAATGATACAGTATCACAGATTGCATTTATATGAGATTCTTCTTTTTCTGTGAAGTCAGAAAGAACGTAATCAACAAGATCTTGAACGTTTTCATTACCTATTCCAATCTTTACTCTTGGGAAATTGCCTGTTTTTAATTCCTCTATAATTGAATTTATCCCATTGTGGCCACCGCTGCTTCCTTTTCTTCTTATCCTGATTTTTTCAAAGGGAAGATATACGTCATCATAAATAACAAGCATTTCTTCAGGTCTTATGTGAAAATCCTGCAAAATATTTCGGACTGCTATTCCACTTTCATTCATAAATACACTGGTTTGCAGAATATACGTTTCATAACCATTAAGCTCAATTTTCCATGCAAGATATGTTTTCCTTTTCAGGCGGGCTATAACAGGATATTTAGTTCTCAGGAAATCAATAATGCGAGAGCCTGCATTATGCCTTGTTTTAAAATATTTCTTCCCCGGGTTACCAAGACCTATTACTACGTACATTTATGTTAGCAACTATGTTAGCAACTTGGAATTTGTTATTTTCATAAATATTCACTAAAACAGTGTTTCCTCCAAAAAGATTGGCGGACAGGTATAATTTACTTGTCTGAAGTAGGAAATAAGTTCCGGATTGCTCTTCTCATCTTTGTAAAAACGTTCTTTCAAACAAAGCCTCAAAGACAATCCAAACTTATTTCAAACACAGTTCTACTTGAGTATTTACTTATTTTTTTGCTGGTTCAGTTTCTGTTTGTTCAGTCTTTTTTGCCTCTTTTTCTTTCCTTCGCTCTTCAGCCGCTTCCTGTGTTATAACTTCCGGTTGTTTAACTTCTTCAACAGTTGGGGCAGGAGCAACTTCTTCTATTCTGGGGGCAACCACAGTTGCAAGAGGATGTTCTATATCCGTTAAAATTTTTATTTCTTCAGGGGCAGAAATGTTTTTCACAAATAAGCTTTTACCAATTTCAAGTGTAGAAATGTCTACGTTTATGGCATCCGGAATTTTATCAGGCAAAGCTTCAACCTTTAATTCCCATAGATGATGTTCAAGAATGCCCCCTTCTTTTACTCCCGGGCATTCTCCTGTAAAATTAAGAGGAACCTGCATAACAATGGGCTTATCACTTCGGATAAGATTAAAATCAATGTGAAGAACGTCTCTTGTAATGGGATTATACTGTATTTCCTTGACTATTGTTTTATACGTTTTGGAATTACCATTATCCTCAAGGACAAGATTTGCAAGGACACTATGGCCTTTTAGTCCTTTCAATCTCTTTTCAGTGGATTTTTTTTCCAGGATAATTGTCCAATTTTCCTTTGTCACACCGTATAAAATTCCTGGAATTGAGCCTGATTGCCGTATTTTATAACAGGCTCCCTTCCCTGTTTGTTTTCTTGGTTTTGCTTTAAATTCTATTTTTTCCATGTAAATTTATCCTCCTGACAAATCTATGGTATTGGTAAAATTGTAATATATTATTATTTTATTGTCAAAAATCCGAAGTCATCAGCAGATATTTATTTTTTTCTATAGCGGAAACAAAAAATCTTTCAATTTTTTCATATCCTGGCTCTTTCTCTAAAAAAACGAGTAGACCATGTGCATCTATGATTTGTGTCATTTGCCTGTTTCTCTTTCTTTATCCATATGCCGCTCTTTAATAAGGGCTTTTGAAAGTTTTCCCTTTGTGGGCAATACCCCTGCGATTTTTGCTAAATAAGCAGGTGTAACCGCTTTAAATATCAACTCATCTTCTTTTTCTTCAATATAGAGTCTGGTTCCTTTTTTTATATTGAGTCGCCGTCGTATTTTTGAAGGTATTACAATCTGTCCTTTTGTTGTAACAACTGTAATGGCCATTTTTATCTTCCTTTGCTTTGAATGTATTATACCATAAAACTCTTAAATTATTCATAGGCACACACATGTACAGCAGCAAAAAGAAGTTTTCCTTACTATGCTTTATGATACAAAAATATTTTCTTATATAAAGAATAGAAATAAGAAGAATATTCATTTTTACATCTTTTCTGCTAATTCACAGAAGTTTCAAAAGAAAAACATAATAGAACAACAAACCACAGAAGACTAATTACACTATCCATAATTTATAGAAAATTTATTATGGCACAACGCGGGCACTTGACAAAAAAATTCCTGAGTTGTATAATGTTGTTAGACATCAAAATAAAAAGGGATAAAAATGGAAAAACTAAATGGAAAAATATCAACACCTTTACCCAAACAGATAAAAGAAAAAATTCTGAAAAACATCAAGGAAGAAAAAATAAAACCTGGTGAAAAAGTTTTATCAGAAGAAGAATTGGCAAAAAAATTTGAAGTAAGCAGAATGACAGTAAGAGAAGCGATAATAGAGTTGATAAATGAGAAAATACTTTTCAGAGTTCATGGAAAAGGAACATTTTTATCAGAAGATTTTGATAAAGGAAATAGTTCTGAAAAAATGATAGTGATAGAACTCCCAAATTTAAGAAATTCTTTTTATTATCAAATTGTTTCAGGAGCTGAAAAAATTTTTTCACAGAATGATTATTCTTTTACGATTTTTTCAGAAAGAGATAATCCGGTGGAAGAGAAAAAATATTTTGAGAAAATCCTTAATGGGAAAATGTCAGGATTTTTTCTCATTTCTACATATTATACCCATACAAATTTATCAATTTTAAAAAAAATCCAGAAAAAAATACCTGTTATAGTGGTTGATGTAAAAATTCCCGAATTAAAAGTTGATACAGTTATCTCTAATGATTTTAAAGGTGGGTTTATGATTACAGAGCATTTAATAGAACTGGGGCATAAAAAAATTCTGCATCTGTCAGGCCCGGTTGATGATTCAAGTGCTAATGAAAGAAAAAATGGATATATAGAGGCATTAAAAAAATATGGTATTACTCAGTCAATAATAAGAACAACAGGATGGGAGCTGGAAAACGGGTACTATGAAACCAAAAAATTTTTTCTAAACAATAACGAAGTAAAAGCAGTATTTGCCTGTAATGATGAAGTTGCTCTTGGGGCGTATAGAGCTATTAAAGAACTACAGATAAAAATTCCAGATGAAATTGTCCTTACCGGATATGGAAACCTTGATATAGGCAGGGTTTTAGAAATTCCATTTACAACAGTAGACCAGTCGCCAGAGAAGATGGGGGAAATCGCGGCAAAATTACTTATAGATAAGATAGAAGGAAGAAGTAAATTAGAAAAGGCGGAAGAAATAAAAGTAGATACAAAACTTGTAATAAGAAATTCCTGTGGTATTTATCAAAAAAAAGGTAAGTAGAGGAAAATATTATACAGGGATAAACTATAAAAAACAATGAAAAAGGAGGAACATGGAAAACAGAATACCTGATAAAGAATTTGAAATGAGATGGGAAAAAGTCAGTGAAGCAATAAGAAAAAAAGGGATTGATATTCTTATATGTCAATCAAATGAGGCTGATTTTGCAAATGTAAGATATTTATCTGACTACTGGCCTATATTTGAAACATCAGGAGTTGCAGTATCAAAAACAGGAAAGATTGCCTTACTTATTGGGCCTGAAAGTGAAACGTTTTCCAGAGATAGAAGCAGGGTCAAAAAAACCTATAAAATTCTTCAGTACAGGGAAAGCGCTGAGCCTGATTATCCTGATATGAATTTAGATGATTTTTCTATTGTTTTTAAAGAAATGGTTGAAGAGAAAGTCAGGAAAATCGGACTGGCAGGATACCAGATTTTTCCGCTGCCTGTTTATGAGGCAATAAAGAAGGCGGCTCCTGATGCAGAAATAATAAAAGCAGATGAAATAATCACTGATTTAAGAATAATAAAAAGCGATACTGAAATTAAGATGATGAAAGAAGCATTTAAGATATCAGAAATCGCCCTTAAAAAAACTATAAATGAAATAAAACCTGAAATGACAGAACTTGAAGTTGTAGGGATTGCTGAATGGGAGATGTATAAAAACGGGGCAGAATATGAAGGACACCCACAATATGTTTTATCCGGGAAAAATTCAACACATGCAATAGGGAGGCCTGGCCATAACAAAATCGGGAAAAATAATTTGATTCAATTAAATATAGGTGCAAGAGTATCCGGTTACTCTTCAAGTGTAGGCAGACCCATATGTATTGGTAAAATGAGTCCTGAAATGAAAAAACTCATAAAAGCCGGGCTTGACCTGCATCTAAAGACAATGGAATGGATGAAAGAAGGAATTATTGCAAAAGAAGTTGTTGAAAAATTTTATGAATATGCTGATAAAATAGGGGTTAAAAAAAATATTCTTTATGGTCCATGCCATGGAATAGGAATGATTGAGGTTGAAAAACCATGGATGGAGATGCATTCAGAATATATCCTGAAGGAAAACATGACGTTCCAGGTGGATACTTTTCTTTATTGCGAAGAATTCGGACTAAGATGGGAAAATGGAGTAGTCGTAAAAAAAGACGGAGTTGAACCGCTTTCAGATAAACTTATGAAGATAATAGAGGTATAAAAAATGAAATATGAAATGATGTTTCCTGAGCAAATAAGAGAGGCAATAAAAAAAGGGACTCCGGTTATTCTGCCTGTTGGGGTGATTGAATATCATAGCGAGCATTGCGTTGTTGGAGTTGATAGCCTGCTTGTTTTAAAGACTCTTGAAACAATTGAAAAAGAAATGGATATTATAATACTTCCCGCCTTTTATTACGGAGTTGCCGGTTATGTTGTTGAACCCCCTGAAAATAATGGAACAATCAACGTGTCTGCTGAAACTGTTTATAAATTTATGAAAGAAATCTTCAGAAATTTATTAAGAATCGGATTTAGAAACATTTATGTCTTTATTCACCATCAGACAGAAAATTTCATTGCAGGTATGCCCACGGACCTTGCCTGTAAACTTGCAGGGAGAGAATCTGTTTTTGAGTTTATTGAAAAAGAATTGGGTGAAGGATGGTGGGGAAAAGAAACCTCAAAAGATTATTACAACCAGCATGAAAAAGGAAAAGACCCACTTAACTGGATAAAAGTATTTCCTCTTATGAATGAAGAAATACAGAAAAAATTTCCTATAGACCATGCAGGGAAACAGGAAACATCCTTAATGCTTTCTTTTTGTCCTGAAGGGGTGGACATGAAAAAATTTACAAAAGACAGATGGTATTCAGAGAAAGCAGAAGA
Organism: Candidatus Omnitrophota bacterium; assembly: GCA_023485205.1. The sequence continues at coordinate 43,084 of JAMCZX010000031.1, forward strand.
GTCAAGTCTCAAATACGGGGAAGATGCAAAAAAGATGATAATTGAATGGCTCAAGAGGACATTAAAAAATGGAAAATAAAATTTTCTATCCTAAAATTATCCGTTCGCCTTATAGTGATTTTTACGGAAGAGAAATAGAAGATTTTGAAAAAGCATATCCTGACTGGTATTTAAAAGAGATAAAAGATGAAGGATTTGATTCTGTCTGGATACATTGTATTTTAAGGGAGATTGTAAGTTGTAAGCCATTTCCTGAATTTGGGAACAAAGAAAAAATAAATCACTTAAAAAAGTTTGTTGAAAAGCTATCAAAATATGACATTAAGATTTTTCTTTATCTATGTGAACCAAGAGGATTTAAAGAAAATGATAAATTCTGGGAAAAATATTCTGATGTCAAAGGACAACCTGCTGAATTTAAAGAAATAAGTGATTTATCGGGTAAATACTTTGCTTTATGTTCCTCCACCCAAAAAGTCAAAGACTTTTTATATGAAAGTTGTTATAACCTGTTTAAACAAGTAAGCGGTCTTGGTGGTGCTTTTTTAATAACAGCCAGTGAATTTCATACCCACTGTTATTCCCATTATCCAAAATGGCAGGAACAGGTAAAAAATTTCCCTGAAATGGTTGAGTGGGCAAAACATGATTTTTACTGCAAAAGATGTGAGGAAAGAGAACCCTATCAGGTGGTATCTGAAATTATAAATTTAATAAACAAGGGAATAAAAGATGCAGATAAAAAAGCAAAAGTTATTGCCTGGGCATGGAGTTGGAATATCATTGAACCTGACCCCCAGAAAAAACTTATAAACAGTCTGCCTTCAGATGTGATTTTAATGATTGATTGGGAAAGAGGAGGATATAAATTTTTTCAGGGTAAAAAATACCCGGTTGATGAATACTCTGCGTCTTATATTGGACCAAGTCCAAGGTTCAGGAAAATATTTCAGATATCTAAAAAAAGAGGTCTTAAAGTTATGGCAAAACTTCAGATGGCAACAACCCATGAATTAGTTACTGTTCCTTATATACCTGTTATTTTTAACTTTGCAGAAAAAATAGATAAAATGAGAAAAATTGGTGTTAACGGATTTCTTTATTGCTGGATATTTGGAGGAAATATTTCTCCTGTAAGTAAAATTGTGGGGCTTCTTTCAAACAAAAAAATATCAAAATATCAGGCAATAAAAGAAACAGCAGAAAAAGAATTTGGGAAAAATGCAGCAAAATATGTTACAGAAGCATGGAAAATATTTTCATCTTCTTTTAAAAAATATCCTTTTTCAATACCATTTTTATATAATAGCCCTATAAATTATGCAACAATCTATCCTTTTTCTATAGAAGCGGACAAAATAGAAGCAATACCTTCATGGAGACCACTTCCCCAAAATGAAAAAGGATATTTAAAAGTTGGCGATAACCTTGAAACATGGACAAACCCTTTCAAACCGGAAACTGTTGTTTATCAGCTTGAAAAAATGGCAAAGGAATGGGAAAAAGGACTCAAAATTATAAAAGAAGTAAATGAAGAAAATGAAAGACTAAAAAAAGAAATAGACCTTGGATATCATATCTATTTAACATCTCTAAGTACAGCAAACATAATAAAATTTTATTTGGCTCTAAGAAAATATAAAGAAGATAGAAAAGAAAAAAGAAAAAAAGAAATAATTAAAATTCTAAAAAGTGAAATTGAAATAACAGAAAAAGACAGAGATATTTTTAAAAGAAATAAAGATTTTGGCTATCATTCCGAAGCATTTGAAAACTTTCTGACAGAAAACAGGTATGACTATAAAATAAAGATTTTAAAATCGCAAATTTTTCAAGGTTAGTAAAAAAACTTAAGAAGGAGGTGAAAAAAGATGCGTAATATAATACAAAACATAAAAGAACAAATAAATGACAGAAATGCTGAAAAGGAGGAACAAAAAATGAGAAGAAAAAATGGTTTTACATTAATAGAATTACTGGTGGTAATAGCCATCATAGCGATTCTTGCCGCGATGTTACTACCAGCTTTGGCAAAAGCGAGGGAAAAAGCAAGACAGTCAGTGGATATGGCAAATTTAAATCAGTTGGGATTAGCGATGGCAATGTATCTTCAAGACTATCATGGATTTTATCCTGCAGAAAACAGTAACGGAGATTACTGGGGCACTTTTGAAGTTTCACATGGTTATCCTGACTCTGGTCCTAACGGGGCCTATTCTGCGTGGGTGCTTTGGTTATACCCCTATGTAAAAAACTGGAAGGTTTACTATGACCCTGATTGGCAGGAATTTGACTCTAGTGTTGGAGATGGTTCTGGTCCGACCCCAATATATCAAACTCTTCAGTATGCGTCCGATTATATGGGTGGATATGGTCTGAATGAAGGATGGAATACGAGCAATCAGGCGTTAAATGATTTACAGGATAACTTTTCAGCCAATGAAAGTCAGTTAACAAATCCTGCTGAAACCCTGGAGATTGGAGAATGTAACGGTCCAGAGTGGAGTGGGAACGGAGGAATGTGCGGCTTTTATGATGGTATTTCAATCGCACAATGGCAATATCGGCATAGTGGTGGTGCAGACCTGCTTTTCTGTGATGGACATGTAAAGTGGTATCCCAAAAGCATACTTGAAAATAGTCAGATGTATGAGTATAGTAGTTATGCATATAATGCTACTGCTACAACGAACCCTAACTGGTATGGGAATAAAGGATGGCAATATGACTGGCCATTTACTATTACTCCTGCAGTAAGTTATTAAAATATTTTTGTTTTTTAACTTGAGAATTCCCTGTTGGCTTGCCACAGGGAAGGATTTGTATGTTAGTATAGTTATGTGAATATAGGAGAAGTTAACAAAGGATCTTAAAACAATGAATGGTACAGGAATCGGACAATAATTTTGAAAAATACGAGGAGATTACTGATGAGACTATTATTTTTATTTAAGGCAGTTAGCGTTCTGTTTTTGTTATGCACTTATCCTTCATTTGCATCAGTAAAAGCGATAGAGCAAACTGGTCCTGATGGAAAACCTGTGATAGTAATAGAGACCCATGCAATGAAACTGACGATAAATCCTGAAGAAGGTGGTCGTATTTCTGGTTTTTTCTGGAAACCGACCGGGCATCAATGGGTTTTGCCTGGTGATGAAGATGGATTTTTTCTTGACCATGTGTGGCAGGAGAGCTGGCCTGGCGAACTTCTGCATCGTACCTATACTGCAAAGATTTTAAAAGCCGGCCCTGAACATGCGACAGTGAGAGTATCCACGATTATCAAAGGAAACGGTCATCAATCCATTGAAGGAGTTCGTATCATCCGAACAATGACGGTTAATGACAACAGTCCGGGTATAGATGTTACAATCCGCCTTGAAAACCCGACCAACCAACCACGGGACCCTGGCCTATGGGTACAGAACATCCCCCAGGTTGGTGGGACCCGTAATGCTCTGTGGACATTTCGTCCCAGTACTCATGGCATTATCCGGGCAACATACGAAACCGGAGGTGGTAAGAATGATTTCATCTATGACCCAACAGCAGGCTGGACGGCAATAGTAAATCCTCATACAGAAGAAGGAGTGGTTTTTCTTATGGATTACAACTATCTGCGATGTCTGTATGATAACGGTGGTTCACAGTCAGTAGAATGGTGGTATGACCAGGTACGGCTTGCACCCGGAAAATCATTTGAAACTAAAATTGTAATGTGGCCAATAAGTGGAATGCAGGCAGTCAGTTATGCAAGCCATACACTCATAGGGGATATTGAAATGAAGGTGAAAGGGCATAATATAGTTTTAGTCAACAGGCTGGTGTCAGGTCCTGAGCCTGTTATTGGTAATGTGAAAGTAGAACTTCAACTAATAGATTACGATACGGGTCAAGTATTACAAATAAAGAAATTTTCCGGAATAACTATTTCTGAGACTTCAGTAGAGCAACGATTTTTTATATCCAATGCGCCTTTGATGAAAAATCTTGTGGCGCGTGTAACTGTAATAATGGCTGGCAACAAAAAGCAGGCCTATGAGACATATCTTGCACATGGTGGTATAATGGGTACACAAACACAATATCACACAACCAGACCGCCGCGAATACGTCCTATAGAACGGCCGGCTGTGATTGTGAAAACCCCACACAAAGGATTTAGAATACTACATTTAAGAGGAGTATTTTCTTACGGCTACAAAATTCCGGATACTGCAAAAATTCTCAAAGCATACCTGAAAAGCGGCAGTTATGAAACTTTTGTATATGGACCAAGTCTATCATATTTTCCTGCTAATTATCATGAACTTATGAGTTATGATGTTATTGTCCTGGATAACATACCGATTGACTCAATAGACATGCAGACACAACAATATTTATCTGATTATGTAGATAATGGCGGCGTTCTTCTGGTAATTGGTGGAAACTGGGCATTTGGAGATGGAGGATACAAGGGTACGAAATTAGAAAGTATACTTCCGGTAACCTCAATCGGTCCTTTTGATGTTGTGAAGATAAAAAAAGGGGGCATTACGCCAAACCCTGCAGGTAAGGTCAGGATTGGAACTTTCTGGGTACAAAAAGTAAAAGTACGTCCTTCGGCACATGTTAAAATAAAAGCAGGAAATCATCCATTCTGGGTTCAGTGGCAATATGGAAAAGGGGTTGCTATTGTGTTAGCGGGCCTTTGCTATGGGAAATCAACAAAAAAAATGACACTTTTCATAAAATGGCCAGGTTGGCCAGCCTGGCTTGCCAGCCAGTTAAAACTTGCAGTCAAAGAAATCAAATAGGAGGGAAATACCAAATGAGAAAAATAATGTCCTGTATTTTACTCAGTTTAATAGTGTTTATTTCAGTATCTGTATATGCTGCTGATTCATTGAAAGTGACTGTTTACCCTGAGAAAATTGTTTACAAACCCGGTGAGACTGCCAATATTAAGGTGAATATTACCAATTCTGCGGCTGCCGCAAAAACTGCAAAAGTTTCACTGATGATTCTCTGGGGAATAAATGAAACATCATCTCTTACTCCACAAACTTTGTCAATTCCCGGAAAAGGCATGGCTACAGCGCAGTTTTTCTGGCCGGTACCAAAAAACCATGAATGGGGACACGAGGCATTAGCTGTGGTGACGGATAAAAATGGGGCTCAGACAACGGGCTACGAATATTTCACCGTAGGTAACGACCCATGGATACTCGGACATTACATCACCCTTTTTGATCTTCAGGGCGCAAAAAAGTCTGGTGCAATTGACAACAGTATTTTGCCTGAATTCAGAAATCACTACATTACTACTATTGAGTCATACAATACACTCCCATCCAGTTTTGGTGGTATGGTGCCGAAAACTGATATTTATTATGCAGCAGAGGATGGGGGCTGGACTAGAGAAGGGAGACGGGACTGGCAATACTTGGTTAAACAGGCACATAAGATGGGCATGGCAGTAGTGGTTTGTGTACAGGACTGGGCTGCCGGACCTGTAGGATTTGATTTTGTCCGAAAACATCCTGACTGGGTGACCTATGGTAAGGATGGCAGACCGGCCAATGCATGGTTTGACCTTGCCACACTGGAACTTCATCGTAAAAATCCGCAAGCAGGTCCTCCAAATTGCGGCGGAGCAATACCTATGAATTTTCTAAACACAAATCAGCAGGTTGGGGATTACTGGATAAAAAATTTAATAAATTCAGTCAAAATGTTTGGATGGGATGGATTCCGCAGTGATGGCATTCCTGTAGTGGTAAATGGATATGATTATAAAGGGATCCTGCATGAAACCAATACGGACAAGGCAACGGCTAAATTCTGGGAAAAAATTCGTAGAAAACTGCTTGAACATTTTCCACACTTCCTTTTTGGATGGAATAGTGAAATTGGTGGTTTCCCTCCTCCGCCGACTTACGGTCCCAAAACCGTGGATGCACAATTTCCCGAGTCCTATGAGCTCTTTGAAAATTTTAATTCTGCAGCACAACCATCAAGTCCTTTTCATCCATGGAAGAAAGCTGTTTACTACATGGAGAATGAGGTTGCCGCTGTCCGTGATAAACATCACGGGTATCCTCATGTCGGATGGATGCCAAGCAACCGGTACTTAGAAGCAATTGCTTCTGCCTGCGGGGAGCATGTGGATACATGGACATACCTGGATTATCGCAGGTTTGAATTCAGATACTCTGAATTCTTATGGGACAATGCCCTACATTTTGTCCGACCGGCAGACAGTATAGTAACAGTTGATGGACCTGCCAGGGTCTGGTGGAAGAAATTTGTTCAGAGTGAGGATTTACCCGGTAAGGGAAGATATGTAATCGTGAACCTGGTGAATATGCCAAAAACCAATGATGATGCATGGGCGGACAGACCTCCGTCACCTGCTGCAAACGTAAAAGTATATTTTAAACCAATAGATGGAAAAACTCCGAAAAAGATAGGTGTGTTCTCGCCTGACACACCCGGATATGTTGTAACCGTTAATACATCTGGAAACGGTGCTATTGTTATTCCTGAAGTAAAAATCTGGACTATGGTTGTAGCGGATTATTAACATAGGAGATAAAAAATGCGTAATTTTCATTTAATAATTACAGGTATTCTTTTTTGCCTGATATCCACAACGATAGTTTGGGCAAAAGTTCCACCAGTAACCATTACCTCTATTCCTGTGACCGGCTATATCCCGGAAAACAATCCTTCAATACAATACACACAGCATAATTTCCGTATCAAAAATTCTGCTGGAACTAATTATACCATCAGAGAGGATGTAACCAAACATAAGCAGCCTGATGGAACATGGAAATTTGTTGGTAGTGCCATAGGCATGCCCGAACCATCCTATGCCAACTGGTATGGAGATGGGTTTTTCCAGATTCTGATCAATAATAGAGATATTCAGAACGACATCCGCCCCATTGTGAAAATAACCGAGAGTGGTTCTGATGGTATTCTTGATTTTATATGGAATGACCCATTGGCTCTTGTACGGGTACGATTCATATCAGACCCGGGGCAGAAGTATCTGCTAATGGAATTACGCTGGGAAGCACATACAGATATCAAGACAGTTCAGATAATATTTTATTGTTATCCACAGGGGTTTTCAGTGGGCGAACCTGAACGGTTGGAAGGTTTGAAACTTAACAGGGTCGTGGATACGCCCGTACGCAAGATTCCACAGATTAAAATCGTGAACATTGATCCAAAAACAGAGTATTGGTTATTTTACCATGATACTACACTGGAAAAGACACACGCGGGTAATTCTTTCACCGGGCCATGTGCTCTGATGATATTACCGAAAGACATTAGTCATATCCAGCTCAATGTCGGTGATTATACAGTAATTACTACTGTCAATTGCAAGGTTAAAAAGGGTCGGGCACGTTTTGCATTGTGGGATTTTGCGGGCAACTCAGTAGTCCAGGCAAAAAAGTTGTTACAAACAACAGCTCCACAGGTGTTGAAGATGATGTCAAAAAAAAGAACATGGCTGCCTGATGCCATAAAGAATTTTGATGTGCGAACAGAGCGGATACGGATTAGAAAACTTGCCTTGGAAATCGGCCCGAGCATTTACCACGCAAATACAGAGGTAACTGCTTTAGAGAAACAATTGAATAAATTGGCTGTGCAGCAGAGGGTTTTGCTGATAACCCATTCAGCAGGTATTCAGTCTGAAAATGATTTTATTACCGCATTAACGCGCTATCACATCCTGTATTGGCAGGCAGAACGGCCTGTAGGAAAAAACATCAGAGTACTGGTTTTAGCCGGTCCTTTCTCATCTGCATGGAATCTGGGCAATATCATAAGTGCAGAATGGGGAAAGAATTCAGTTAAGTGGGGATACTATTTTTATGAACCATGGATTGGTTCTAAGGTAAGTTATTTTCCTTCAACTGTTGATGAACTCCTTGGCTATAATGTGATTGTGCTGGCGGATATTCCGCAGGATGCATTTTCACCAGAACAACGGCAGTCGTTAACTAAGTATGTAAAACTCGGTGGCGGACTATTGATGTTGGGTGGAATATATACTTACGGGACCGGCTCATGGAATGGGTCACCACTGAAACCATTATTACCCGTGACTATCGGTAAACCCTTTGATTTATCCCGGATGCCGAATGACTCCCGGGTTAGGTTGACAACAGTGGGAAGTGCAAGGCTGGATATGCCTATGACACAAAACTCATTATTGGGGGTTGTTTCATGGCGCAATAATGTGGCAGCTAAACCCGGTGCGCAGGAATGGATGTCAGCAAAAGGAAGACCATTTGCTGTGTTCAGTAGAGCAGAAAAAGGACGCGTTATAGCGATTCTTGGAACAACGCTGGGTGAACCTGCACACGGGCAAACGTCTTTTTATGATTCCCGGGGTTGGCCGGAACTGGTACGAAAAATTCTTATGTTTCTTGCCCATGGACATTGAATCGCTGGATAAAATAGGGTATAATTGGGTTTTTTCAAAACCTCTGAAAACCGCTTGTATCAATGGATTGCAAAACACTTGACAAAAAATAGGGGGATAGAATAATAGTAGTTAATAATTTTTGACATTTTGCAAAAGGGTGTAATAAGATTTAGGTGGAATTTAATTTATAAATTTCGGTGTTCGGTAAAAAATTTCCTGTTTACTGAACCACCTTTTACTGAATATTTACAAATATTTTATTAGTAGGATAAAAGTATGGATATGTTATTAGAAAAAAAATATCAAGAAAAATTAATTGAGCTCGGAAAACTGATAGTAAATCAAAAAAAATCAAAAATTATTGTAGAACCATATATAAAAGAAAAAGGATGTTGGTTTGGAGGAGGTAAAATAAGATCTACCGGGGATGGAAAAATTTATCTCACCGGCAGATATAGAAATACAGGGGATAGCAGATATGGAAATTTAATAGGGGAAAGGGGAGCAGAACTTGCTGTTTTTATTTCTGAAGATAGCGGTAAAACATTTAAAAAAATAAGATACTGGAATAAAAAAGATTTAACTTGTAACGGGAAGGAAGTAATATCAATAGAAGGGTCATCAATAAATTTTGAAAAAGATAAAATAGAAATATATTTTTCAACTGAGAAAAAAATATTATATCCTGAAATTGTAAGGAAATATCAAAAACAAGATACCGGTATATGGGAGATAGATGTATTAACAGGAAATAATATTGAAGAAATTCAATCTAAAAACATAAAAAATGTTTTGTTTTCACAATATCCGGTAAATTTACATATAAAAGACCCTACTGTTTTTCAAATAAAAAATAAAACATATATGATGTTTTGTGAACATCCCTTTTCATGGACATGCAGTTATTCAGGGCTTGCGGTTAAAGAAAAAGATAATTTTAATCTTATTTCAAGAGATATATTATATAGAGGTTATACATGGGATGTAGCTGTAACAAGAATAACAGAAAGATTACCTGTCCCTAAATTAGGTGTATTTAAAAATTTGCCGGATATTTCTCTTTATTTTTATGATGGTGCAGAATGTGTTAGGGAACATCATAAATCGGAAAAAGGAGTAAAAATTCCAAGAGGTTATTCTTGTGAAGAGATTGGAGGTTTTGGATATGGTTTTGATGGGAAAATGCCACCTGAAATCTATAGATTGAGTGATTTGTTTCCTTTGTTCTATTCTTCTGAAGGAACCGGGTCAAGTAGATATGTCTCTGCCATATATGATGGGGAAAAAATTTATGCTACATGGCAAAAATCAATGGAGGATTTTTCCCAGCCTCTTGTTATGAATATTGTTGATAAAAAAGAAATAGAGGATATCTTAAAATGATGAAAATAGGAATATGTGAAAAAGATTTGTCTGGAAATTTAACGGAAAATTTAAAATGGATAATAGAAAATAAATTTGATGGATTTCAAATATGGCCTGATAAAGTAAAAAATAAAAAAGAAGCAAAAAAAATTTTTAAAATTTGTAAAAATGAAGGTGTTGTAATTTCAGCAATAGGTGGAGGTCCAAATCTTGTAAACCCGGAAACAAAAGAAAAAACAATAGAAGAATTTTAAAAAAGGATTGAAACCGCTTGTGATCTTGGAACTAATATTATAACTGCAGAGACAAAAGAGAAACCTCAAAATTTAAAGTCTGAAGATGCATGGGAATCCTCTGTGGAAATCATATCAAATATATGTGAAGAATGTGAAAAAAATAAAATTTATTTGGCTATTGAACCTTCAAAAAGTTGTTTTATTAAAGATTATAATATGTGGTTAAAACTTAAAAAAAGAGTAAAGTCTGAATTTTTAAAGGTAAATTATGACCCTGCAAATATTTTATGGGCGGGAAAGGATGTAAATGAAGGTGTTAGAAAACTTGGGAAAAATATAATTCATACCCATGCCAAGAATATAATTTTTGTTAAAAAATGCGGATATGATGAGGGAAAAGCAGGAGCCATGATAAAAGATGTTTCTGTTGATAAAGGTGAAGTTAATTATGTTTCATATATAACAGAATTAGAAAAGATTGGATATAATGGATTTTTAACAATTGAAATGCATTTAATAAAACAAACAGAAAATAGAAAAAAAGATATATTAAAATCAAAAAATAAACTTGAATCTATATTAAACAGGAGAATTAAATGAAACTAAAGGCTGAAATATATTCTGCAATTGAAGAAGCAGAAAAGCAGTTTGAAGAATATCCTGAGAGAAGAATGGATATAGCCGAGGAATATGTTATGAAAGGATTACCCCGGCCTTATCCTGTACTCTTTTTAAATCGTAATGCTGACCCGCAGGCAGGAGAAATTTTACAAAGAGTTGCTCCTATGGTACTTTCCCCTGAAGAAAGATTACTTGAAAAAATAAAAGGAATTACTGCACCATTGAAGCTTCTTAATCCCATCAAGCCAACCATTTCATTAGTGGCAAAGGCACAGAGTTTTTAAATATTTTATTTTTCTCTGCAGGCAGTAAAAAATGCTTCAATGTTTTCTATGGGAACTTCTGGTTCAAGGATGTGTGTAGGAGCAATAATAAGAGCACCATCATAACCAATCTGTTTTTTCATTTCTCTTACAGTTTTTTTTACGTCTTCTGGTGTTCCAAACGGCATAGTACTTTGAGTCCCAATTGTCCCATCAAATACAAGACGGCTGCCATATTCTTTTTTAAGTTTTATTACATCCATACATTCAGGCTGTAAAGGATTCAGTATTGTGATTCCTATATCTGTCAATTCACCAATAATATCTGTTATATTCCCATCACTATGATACCAAATCTGAATATCAGGTTTAATTTTTCTTGCTTCATTGTAAACTTTTTCCCATTTGGATTTAATAAATTTTCTCCACATGGATGGAGAAAACATTAAATTTTTCTGGGTTGCAACATCATCTCCTGTTGCAATATAGTCCACGCCTGCTTTTGCCATACAGCTGGCAATTTTTATATTTTTTTCCGTTAATCTGTCAAGAATATATTCAGCCCATTCCGGTTTTTCAAGCATATCCTGTAAAAATTCTTCATATCCCCGTATCTGCCATGCATCTTCATACATGTGTCCTACCCAGGTAAACGTAACTTTACCGGCATTGTGGGCTTCTTCAACTTTTTCTTTCATTCCTGAGCAGTCAAATTCATCTGAATAAGGGAAAGGGAAATTCTGTATGTCATCAAAGTTTTTTGCATTTCTTAAGGGGCTTACGTATCCTGTGAAATGATAAAATTTTGCCGGTATTTCAAGCACACCTATAGAGTTGATAAAAGAACCTTCTGGTTTTTCCATGTCAAGAAAGTATGAGGAAAAATCTACCACCCTTTCAGGTTCTTTTGGTCTTATATTCACAGGATTAAATATTCCAAAATGTTTTATAATTTCTTCATCACCTGAAAATCCGTATTTCTTTTTAATTTTTTCAGAAACATCCGGAGTAAAACCTGCATTGAAAAGAAAATCCGGGTGAGACCGATGGTTTATCGTATTTTTAAATCTTTCAATATCACTTGTCATTTTTATTCTCCTATGCTTTGAATGTATTATACCATAAAACTCTTGAATTATTTAAAGTTAAAACTAAACCAATTCACTTTCTATATCGTCTAAGTTGTTATAAAAATGATAATAGGTAATCCCTACCTGAAATCCTGGAATTAAAAAAAATGACTATATTGACTGACTTATTAAAGTTGAAAAAAAGGACAAATGTCCGGTATAATTACAAAGCCGCATTTTCCTTAATCGAACTGCTGGTGGTAATAGCCATCATAGCTATCTTGGCAGCAATGTTACTGCCAGCATTAGAACAGGCAAGGGAAAAAGCAAGACAGACAGTAGATATGGGCAATCTCAAACAGATTGGACTGGCACTTGAAATGTATGCAGATGATAATAATAATTTTTACCCATCTTTAGGCCCAACTTTTTATTGGGGTGAAACTCCACCAGGATGGTCAGAAAAAATATTTTCTTATATAAAGAATAAAAAAATATATATAAATCCTGATTATCCGATAAAAAATGATAAATTTGATTATTTTTTAGAAGGTAATCAAGCGGATGTTTTAGCATTACAATCAGGTAATCCTATTCCCTTTGATAGTGTGGCCACAAACAAAGTAATGATACAATATCCTTCAGCTTTTGTTCTTTCTGGAGATACAGATTATAATGGATTTTCAGTTTATCCTGAGACGTCTAATAATCCGATTATGGCAAATGGTGATACAGATAAAGATGATATGACACAAAATTGCCTGGCTTGGCAAGCCGATTCAACACATTGGGTGCCTTATTGGAATGGAGGATTAAATATTCTTTTTGCTGATGAACATGTTTCATGGTTTAATAACTATAATCCCAATTCTATAACATTTAGATATGATAAATTTGCTCCATGGTCAATGAATCCATGAAGAAAGAATAGAAATAAGAAGAATATTCATTTTTACATCTTTTTATTCTGCTAATTCACAGAAGTTTCAAAAGAAAAACATAATAGAACAATAAACCACAGAAGACTAATTACACTATCCATAATTTATAGAAAATTTATTATGGCACAACGCAATTTAATTCTATTGCCGGGAAATTCTCTCCCGTAAGTAAGAGGATGAAAGACAGATTTACTTGAAAATTTTTTATTCCATTTAACATAGGTGTTATAATTCCTTTTATGATGATAAAAACATTTATAAAAAAATTAGCAGATGAAGAATTGGACTTAATTCAGATATTTCTTGATATTATAAAAAAAACCCGCTCTAAATACTGTATTATTGGCGGATTGGGAGTTAATGCTTATGTAGAGCCTGTTGTTAGTCTTGATCTGGATTTTGTAGTTTTAGTTGCCAATATCAAACAAATTTCTACGGCAGCAAAAAAACAAGGATTGCAAATTAAAAAATTTGAACATAGTATCAATATTTGTATGTCTGGTTCTGACATTAGAATTCAAATTCAAACGGACCCCCGTTATCAGGAATTTATTAAACGCGCAAAAGATAAAAACGTTCTGGGGTATAAAATGAAAGTTGCTTCATTAAAAGATATTTTACAAGGTAAAATCTGGGCATACCAGGACAAAGAGAGACGAAAAAGCAAGAGACAAAAAGACCTGGCTGATATTATCCGCCTTGTTGAAAAATATCCTGAATTAATAAAAATTTTACCATCAGATATTAATTCTATGGTTTCATAATATTTTTGCAAATACTTAATTAATGGAATTGACTGAATATTTACAATTTCACCATTAATTTCTGGAGATGAAAATGATAAAAAAAGCAGTGGTTATCGGATGGGATGCTCCAATAATAAAAAGGATAAAGAAATATGTGTCAGAAGGAGGTATGCCAAACATAAGACGGTTTATGGAAGAAGGTGTCTGGGCAGACAATTGTCTTGTTCCGCATCCTACCATT
>JAMCZX010000022.1 GCA_023485205.1 Candidatus Omnitrophota bacterium
TAGCTGGATTATTCTGAAAAAACGAAGAGTAAAGACTTAAAAATTATCACAGGTTTTTTTAAGCGCATCTATTATTTTTTCCACATCCATTTTTATCAGGACCTCTATTACAATGGTCTTTTCCAGAATATCCCTGCTTTTTTGAAATTTTTCCTTTGTTTGGACACTTTCAATGTTTGCAAAAAAATGCCAGTAATTTAATATCCCTGGAGTAATCCCATTTTCTTTCATTTTTTCTTTGAATTTTTCTGCCTTTTGTTTATCTGGTAAGAAAAATGTAAGAAATGTTCCTATTTCTCCATCTTCATCAAAATGTTTTCTGAATGTAATAAATTCATAATTCTTTAAAACATCCTTGATATCTTTTTTATTTTTTGTTTGTTTTTTTATTATATAATCCAGCTTTTTTAATTGTGCAATTCCCAGGGCTCCCTGAACTTCATTCATCCTGAAGTCAAAGCCCTTTCTTATTCTTTTTTCCACACCTCTTGGAACATTTTCAAGATGCGGATGTCCATGGTCATGGCAGGCATCTGCTTGTTTATATAGAATTTCATCATTAGTGGTTATCATTCCGCCCTCACCTGTTGTAAGAACCTTTACATAATCAAAACTAAAAGTCCCAAATTCTCCAAATGTCCCGACTTTTTTCCCTCTATATTCTGCCCCTGTTGCCTGACAGGCATCTTCAACAATAAACAGGTTATGTTTTTTAGATATATCTAAAATATTTTCCATATCACATGAAGAACCCATCATATGGACTGGTAAAATACATTTTGTTCTGGCATTTATTTTTTTATTTATATCTTCCGAAGAGATATTTAGACTTTCATCTATTTCACATAAAACAGGTTTATATCCTGACCATTCAATTGCTTCAATTGTTGCAACAAATGTAAAACACGGGGTAAGCACAATACTTCCTTTGGGTAGATTAAGACTTATAAGTGCGGTTTGAAGTGCGGCTGTCCCTGAAGAAACACCAACGGCATATTTTGAGCCGATATATTTGGAAAATTCATCTTCAAACTGTTTTACTTTAAATACGCCCTGTCTCTGGGTTTCAAACCCATATCTAAAAAGAATCCCTCTTTTAATAACCTCAGAAACCTCCTGTAGTTCTTCTTCTCCATATACTTCTCTGCCTGGCATTTTATTCCTCCTCTTTCATTTTCTTAAAATGAGATTTTCTTATTTCTTCAGATTCCATTTATTTAATATGCCCTGTTATATATGTTAATAATATCCTGTTTTGTAAATATTTTAGGATTATTTGCCAGTGGGACAGCAATTTTCATTGCTCCTTCAGTAATCTGTTCTATTGCCTCTTTAGGGATTTTTAATTCAGAGAGTTTTTCAGGAATTTTCAGATTTCTTTCAAATTTCTTTAATTCATCAATAAAAAGTTCAGGTTCACATTTTTTCCCCATAAGTTTTGTTCCTATTTTAGATAATTTTATTTCTATTTCAGGAATTTCTGCTTCTAAAACATAAGGAAGTAAAAGAGCATTTCCTGTTCCATGAGGTACACCAAAAAGACCTCCAAGCGGATAGGAAAGAGAATGTACAGCAGTAACCCCTGCATTAACAAGGCCAATACTTGCTATAAAACTGGCATAAAGCATATTCCCTCTTGCTTTTATATCATCAGGATTATTATAAGCAACAGGCAGATTTTTCCATATCATTTCCATTGCTTTTTCACAGATACTTTCAGTAAAAAAATTACTCTTGTTTGAGATATAACTTTCAATAGCATGGCAAAAGGCATCCATTCCTGTAAAAGCAGTTGGCCCTTTAGGCAGAGATAATGTAAGAGATGGGTCAAGTATTGCGCATTCAGGATAAAGGTATACACTATTAATTCCGCCTTTTGTTTTTTCTTTCTCTCTTATAAAAACAGCAGTAAATGTTGCCTCGCTTCCTGTTCCTGCTGTTGTTGGTATCATAATCTTAGATACACCTGGTTTTGGTACTTTTCCCAAACCCTGATAATCTTCAACTGTTCCATCATTTGTAATTAAAATTGATACAGCTTTTGCTACATCAAGACTGCTTCCTCCTCCAATTCCGCACACAATATCGCATCTTTCACTTTTGGCTAATTTTCCTGTATAGTTTCCTATGTCTGTTGTAGGTTCAGATGTTAGTTCATCATAAATAAGGTATTGTATATTTTCCTTATCCAGGATATTTTTTACTTGTTCCTTGATAGAAAAAAGGGATTTATCAATAACAATAAATGCTTTTGTCCCCTTAAGTTCTTTTATTTTTTTCCCAAGAATATTTATACTGCCCTCTCCAAAAGTAATTTCCGGAGTACAGATAAATTTAAAAGTTTTAATTTCCATTTATATTTTATTATTATAGCACATTTGTAATATCTATTATCAAGGTTTCTGAAAACTACACATAAAAATTCAAATAATATTACCAATACTCATAATTATCGTAAATCATACATTCATAGTGGGATATTTTTCTGTTTTGTTAGCTGGTTTTTAATTTTTTATCAAACAATATTCTTGATTTGTATCTCAATTATGCTACAATATAAATAAGAGGAAGGTGATAAAAATGGCAAAAACCGCTATGATAAGAGCAAGAACAAATGAAGAGATTAAAACCAAAGCAGAAAAGGTTTTACAACAGATAGGACTTAATTCGTCTGAGGCAATTAATATATTTTACAGACAAATTATATTAAATAACGGTCTACCTTTTCCTGTAAAAATACCCAATAAAACTACTTTGCAAACATTTAAAAAAACCGATGCAGGAAAAGAACTTAATAAATATAAAACATTAGATGATTTTATAAAGAAACTAAATGTTAAACCGTAAATTTAAGACCACAAAACAATTTGAAAAAGACTTTGTGATAATGCAGAAAAGAAAAAAAGAGATAAAAAAACTTTTGGATGTTATGGATATGTTAATAACTCACAAACCTCTTGACATAAAATATAAAAATCACCCTCTTGTAGGTAATTATCATGGTAGAATGGAATGTCATATAAAATCTGACTGGCTTCTTATTTATAAAATAGATGACGATACAGTGATTTTTGAAAGAACCGGAACACATTCCGATTTATTTGAATAAATAATATAAATGTCAAAATAATATATATCTGTCTGATAAAAAATATTATTTATAAAATAGGATAATTAATAAGGGGGAACATAGATGACAAAATTTAAATATATTTACGGACCTGTTAGTTCATGGAGGCTGGGAAGTTCTCTGGGAATTGACCTTCTTTCCGGAGAAAAAAAAATATGTTCATTTAATTGCATATACTGTCAATTAGGTAAAAAAATAATGCATTGTATAGATAGAAAAAATTATATTCCTGCCAAAAAAGTTTTAGAAGAATTAAAAAAATTACCCAATGTAGATATTGACTATTATACATTTTCAGGCAGAGGAGAACCTACACTTGCGGTAAATACAGGAAAAATTGCAAAATGGATAAAAGAAAATAAAAATGGAAAAACAGCACTTTTAACAAACAGTTCTACAATTTTAGATAGAAAGATATGGAAAGATATTCAGAACATAGATTTTATTGCTTTTAAAATAGATGCTTATTCTGAAGATGTTTTTAAAAAAATCAATAGACCCATCAAAGGCATAAAAATAGAAAATATACGAAATGCCCTTTTGGAATTCAGAAAAATATTTAAAGGGAAATTTACTGTTCAGATTATGGTTCTCAAAGAAAATCTTAAAGAGATGGAGGATATTAAAAATTTTTGTAAGATATTAAAACCTGATGAAATTCAATTAAATACACCTTTAAGGCCATCAGGAGTCCAACCCGTAAGTAAAAAGACAATGGAA
The DNA here is from genome assembly GCA_023485205.1 of Candidatus Omnitrophota bacterium. The sequence goes on from JAMCZX010000022.1 coordinate 3,851, forward strand.
AAAGTGAAGAAAATATTTAAAGGGCTTCCTGTTAGTTCTGTTTATGATATAAATAAAAAGAAAGTGGAACCAATAAGTACTAAAGATACAATGAAAAGAAGAGGTAAAAAAATATGAGTATAGCAGAAAATATAGAAAAAATTTTATCAGAAGTTCCAGAGGGAATAACAGTTGTAGCAGCAGCAAAAACAAGAACTATAGAAGAAATACAACAGGCTATTTCAGCAGGTATAAAAATTATTGGAGAAAATTATGTAAATGAAGCAATAGAAAAATTTAGAATATTTGGAAAAACTGTAGAGTGGCATCTGATTGGGCATCTTCAGACAAATAAAATCAAACAGGCAATTGATATTTTTGACATGATAGAAACACTGGATTCTTTGAAATTGGCAGATAAATTAAATAAAGAAATGGAAAAACTCAAGAGAAAAATGCCTGTTTTAATTGAAATAAATAGTGGACAGGAAGAAAATAAAAATGGAATTTTGCCAGAAGATATAGAGGAATTTATGGGAAAAATAAGTTGTTTTGAGTATGTTGAGGTTTTAGGTTTAATGACAATGGGTCCTGCTGTCAAAAATTTGGAAGACATTCGTCCGTTTTTTAGATTAACCAGAGAAATTTTGGAGAAAATATCCAGAAAGAATCCCCCCAATATAAAAATGAAATACCTTTCAATGGGAATGTCAGACACCTATAAAATAGCCATTGAAGAAGGAGCAAATATTATAAGAATTGGTTCTCTCATCTTTGGCCCAAGAAGGGAATGAGTAGTTTTAATTTCCCATGGGAGAGATGGCTGAGTGGACTAAAGCGGCCGCCTCGAAAGCGGCTGTACCCAAAAGGTACCGCAGGTTCGAATCCTGCTCTCTCCGTTTTGCAATCTTTCATAAGCAGAATTTTATCTCTCTATCCTTTTGAAATTTGACAGGATTTTATTACAATGTAAAATAATAGACTGACTGGTCAGTCATTTTATTGATTTGTATCAAAATAAAAACCTATTATGAATAAATTGAAAGGGAAATGTCAAAATAAAAAAGAGCAGATATTAAAAGAGGCGGCAAAAATTTTCAGTAAAAAAGGATACTGGAAAACAGATGTAGATAGTATTGCACAAAAACTTCAGCTGGGCAAAGGGACAATTTATAGATATTTTACAAGTAAGGAAGATATTTTTATATCTCTTATTGATAGAATTCTTGACCAGTTAATTGATACTCTGAAAAAAGAAATCAGAAAAAATGATGATTTTTTTAAAAAAATAGATAGCTGGGTATATATATATTTAGAGTTTTTTGAGAAAAATTATATTTATTTTAATGTAATTACACAGGAAAATCCTGGATTAAAAACAAAAATATTCGGAAATTTCTGGAAAAAAGTATTTGATAAAGGAATTGATATTGAGAATGATTTCGAAATTGCCAAAAAAGAAGGAATAATAAAAGATATATCACCTAAGGAAGGTATGTTTATTCTGATAGGGATGATACATGGATTAACACATCATTGGTGGCTATCAAACAGGGAGTACTCTTTAAAAAATAAAAGTAAACTTATAAGTGAAACATTCTTGAAAGGAATAGAAAAAGATGGAGCAAAAAACAAAAGAACATACAAAATCTGATGTAGAAGAACCCAAGAATAATAAGATTTTAGGTTTTATCACTATAATATTACTTTTAATATTGATTATTGCAGGATATTTTTACTGGAAGATACACTATTTTGGAGTAGTTTCTTCAGATGATGCCTATATTAATTCACATCAAATAACAATAAGCACCAAAATATTAGGTCGTATAAATAAGCTAACTGTTGATGAAGGTTCAAAAATAAAAAAAGGACAGATCTTGGCAATACTCACCAGACATGAGATTGTGGCAAGTAAAAATCAAACAAGCGCTGCCCTTATGCAGGCAATAGCCAATTATAATTATGCAAAAAAGAATGTCCGACTTGCAGAAATAAACTATCAGAAAATAAAACAGGATTATGATAGAGATTTATATTTGGTTAAAGAGGATGTAATATCAGTACAAACATTTGATCATGAGAAAAAAGCATTTCAATCTGCTATAGAGGAAATAAAAGCGCAAAAAGCCAAAGTAGGGGTTGCTCTGGCTCAGATTACTGTTGCTAAAAAGAATATAAAAGTTGTAGACGCCCAATTATCCAATACTGTGATATATTCCCCGGTTAATGGTATTGTAGTAAAAAAATGGCAGATGCCTGGCAATGTAGTTACGCCAGGCACCCCTATCTTTACAGTTTATGATCTGCATAATATCTGGGTAACAGCCAATATTAAAGAAACAGATTTTACAAACATCAGGCTGGATGAAAAAGTAAAAATTTATGTAGATGCCTATCCTGATAAAGTATTTACAGGGAAGATTTTTGAGATAGGTTCTGCTGCTGCTGCTGTGTTTTCCCTTATACCACCTAATAATGCTGCGGGAAATTTTATAAAACTGACTCAGCGGATTCCAATCAAAATTTCAATCGACCATCTTTCTTCTATTCAGAAAACAACTCCTTTACTTCCTGATATGTCTGTAGAAGTTAAAATAGAAACGAGGTAAGTATGGCTAAAAAATTACCATATCATAATATAAAAAGAGCTCTTGCCAATCAATTTCCCTCACTTGATTATGAACATCCAAAATATCGCTGGTGGGTGCTTTGGAATGTTATGATAGGGACATTTATGGCTGTGTTGGATGCAACAATTGTAAATGTTGCATTACCTAATTTAATGGGACAATTTGGTACAACCCTTGACCAAATCCAGTGGGTAATGACAGCATATCTTCTTACATTTGGAGTTATGCTTCCTGCCTCAGGATGGCTTGCAGATAATTTTGGATATAAAAAAATGTATTTCCTTGGTATGCTGCTTTTTACCCTGGGGTCATTTCTTTGTAGTGTCTCATGGAGTGAGAATGTTCTTATTGCTTTTAGGGTAATACAAGGAATTGGCGGGGGCTTGATAATGCCTGTTGGTATGGCAATTGTTATGAGAGAATTTCCTATAGAAAAAAGGGGATTAGCTCTTGGGTTATGGGGAATAGCAGCAGCGACCTCAATATCTTTTGGTCCTTATTTAGGAGGATTTTTAATAGATAAGGTAAGATGGCAGGCGATATTTGATATTAATGTCCCCATAGGTATTTTTGGAATGCTTACAACTCTTGTTATACAAAGAGAATATATATCCCAGCATAAAAAGGCTTTTGATTTAATAGGATTTATTACTATGTCTATTTTTTTATTGGCACTTCTTGTTGCTCTTGCTGAAGGAACGGCCGAGTGGAATACCGGAGGGTGGCATTCCAGGTTTATACTTTCATGTTTTGCGATTTCTTTCTTATTCTTTGTTTTGTTTTTGATAAATGAGATGGTGGTTAATAAAGCCCACCCATTTGTTAAATTAAATTTGATGAAAGATTTTAATTTTACAATGGCAAATTTTGTTCTTTTTATTTTTGGAGTTGGAATATTTGGAAGCACCTTTATATTGCCTCTTTATTTAGAAAATTCTATGGGTTATACTCCGCTAGAAGCAGGGACAGTCTTTTTATTCCCGGGAATAGTTCAAGGGGTAGCCTCTGCTATATCAGGATTTTTATCAGATAAATGGAATCCAAAGATTCTCTCTTTTATAGGAATGGTAATTTTGGGATATAGCCTATATCTTAATCATTATTTATATCTTTATTCCTCTTACAGTCAAATAATAATGCCTTTATATCTTAGAGGTCTGGGAATGGGACTGCTATTTACTCCATTATCCAAGATAGCTCTTTCAAATATTACAGCTGACCAGACTGCACAAGCTTCAGGTTTATATAATGTTATAAGACAGATTGGGGGAAGTTTTGGGGTGGCTATATTTATTACAATTTTAACAAATAAACAAATTCTTCATACCTCTTTATATGGACAATCTGTTATAAATTCACCTGTTTTTGATAAAACCAAGTCAGTAGTTCAATACTTTGTTCAACAACATGCAGGAGGTCCTACTCATAATATAATGAATCAAACACTTGCTTTACTTGGAACCTATATAAGTAATACAGCATTTGTTTCATCAGTTGAGGATGCTTTTCTTATTTCAGCAATTTTGACATTCATAGCACTGATTCCTATTATATTTTTAAGAATTTCCCATAAAAAAGCTTCTTCAAGCCATACCTCTTTAGAATAAGATATTTTTTACTTGTAAAAATTATAAAATCTTATATACTATATAAAATAAACAATAAAATGTATATAGCAGACTTTCATATTCATTCAAAGTATAGCAGGGCAACAAGCAGAAATATGGAAATTGATTCTCTTTCCCTGTGGGCAAAAAACAAAGGGGTTTCACTTCTCGGAACAGGGGATATAACCCATCCCTTATGGTTTGCAGAATTAAGATCCAAGATTAAAGAAACTGATAAATATGGGATTTATAAGTACAATGATATTGATTTTATCCTGACAGGAGAAGTGAACAATATTTATCCTAAACATGGATTTACAAGAAAAATCCACAACATACTTTTTTTTTCTACACTGGCAAAGGCTGAAAAATTTAATAAGTCCATTGGTAAGTATGCTGAACTTTTAAGTGATGGCAGGCCTATTCTTCAGATTGACTCAAAGATTCTTGTAAAAATGGTAAAGGATGCGGATGAATATGGGTTTGTTGTCCCGGCACATATCTGGACACCCCATTTTTCTCTTTTTGGCGCAAATTCAGGATTTGATAGTATTGAAGAATGCTTTGAAGAAGAAATAAACAATGTATTAGGTCTTGAAACCGGATTAAGTAGTGATCCGCCAATGAACTGGAAGCTTTCACAGATAGATAAATTTACCCTTATTTCCAATTCTGATGCTCATTCTCCGCAAAAGATTGCAAGGGAGGCGAATGTATTTTTTTCATCTTTTGACTTCAATGAATTAAAAGAAATTCTTAAAACTCAGGATAAAAAGAAATTCCTTTTCACTATTGAATATTTTCCGGAAGAAGGCAAATATCATTATGACGGCCATCGTTTTTGCAAGATATGCCTTTCTCCTGAGGAAACCATAAAAAATAATTATATATGTCCTGTATGTAAGAAAAAGATTACTGTAGGTGTTCTACACAGAGTTATAAAATTGGCTGACAGGGATGAAAATAATGTAAAGGCTAAAAAAATCCCATTTAAGCACCTTGTACCTCTGGACCAGATAATAGCTTTTGTATATAAAAAGGATGTTAATTCAGTATTTGTTCAGAATATTTATTCCCAGACTATTCAAAAACTTGGTCCTGAGATGCATATATTACTTGAACTATCAGAAAAAGAAATCTTTCAAAATCTTTCTGAAGAACTTGCCAATGGAATAAAAATGGTAAAAGAAGGAAAAGTTTTTGTAAGCCCTGGTTACGATGGAGAATTTGGTAAAATTGAAATCAGATATGACATACCTAAAGATCCGGTCCAGCAGACCCTTTTTTAATTTTTTTTACAGAAAAATTTTTGTATTTTATGGCAAAACATTTTTATGGGCCTGCTGGAGAATAGTTTTTTTACCATTTTCACTTGTTTATCTTATTTTTATCTATCTTAAAAAAATCTTTAAATCATATAAAATTTTTAAACCCCAGATTATCTCAGTTGGAAATATTGAACTTGGAGGAACAGGTAAAACACCTCTGATAATTTTTTTAACTAATTCTCTTAAAACAAGGTTTCGGTCTATTGTTGTTGTAAGTTATGGAGAAAAAATCAAGGATGAGCCAATTCTTTTATCAGAAAATCTTCCAGGTATAAAAATATTTTCAGGGAAAAACAAGAGAAAAATTATTGAAACTATAGATGAAAAATATAATCCTGATTTGATACTAATAGATGATGGTTTTAACTATTTTGATATAAAAAAAACAGATATAGTTATTCTTGACCCTTTTTTACACTTTGACCTTGTTTTGCCTGCTGGTTTGAAAAGATTACCATATGCTTTTTTAAAATATTCAGATACAATAGTTATAAACCATAGTGAATTTTTAAATGAAGAACAAAAAGAAAAAATCAGAGAGAAATATAGCAGGTACAAAAAACCTGTTTATTTTTCAAGGTATAACCTGGTGAATTTTATAGATGTAAAAAATTCTGTCCATCCTCTTTCAATAATCAAAAATAAAAACATACTTCTGTTTTGTGGGCTTGGCAAACCCTGGTATTTCTTAAAAAATGTTAAAAGTCTTAAGCCCGGACATATATTTTTTACCTTTTATCCAGACCATTTCAATTATACAGAATTTGACATACAACAGTTGGAAATAATAATAAAAGAAAAAAATATTGACATTGCAATTACCACAGAAAAAGACCTTATAAAAATAAAAAAGTTTTCAGTTTCTTTTTCTGTTTACGCCCTCAATATTCAGATATCTTTTGAAAAAGAATTTGAAGTGTTCCACAAAAAAATTTGACAAAAAAAATAGTAGCGTTATATTATATATTTAGAAGGTGTATATATACTGATATGAACACTATAGAAATCAATAAAATAGACAGGAAAAATCCTGTTCCGATGTATGTTCAGATAAAACAGATTATCAAGAGTCAGATTGCAGAAGGAATTTTAAAACCTGGTTCTTTGTTAGATTCAGAAAGGAAACTCTGCAAGATATATAATGTTAGCCATATCACAGTCCGGCAAGCCCTTGTTGAATTAACAAAAGAGAAATTATTATTCAGGGTGCCCGGTAAAGGTACTTTTGTAAGTAATCATAGAGAAACTGCTTTATTAACTAAAAATATTATTGGGTTAATTATTCCAGACCATTCCATGAACCTTCCTTCTTCTTTTATTCCAGATCTTATTCTTGGAATTAAGGATGTAATAAGTAAAAGATACTCTCTTGTTTTATACAATGACTCTGAAATAGACTATCTTACTTCAGAAGAAATTAACGGGATAATACTTACCAATCCACAATCTAATGATATAAAAATAATCTTACTTAAAAAAAGAGAGATTCCATTGGTAGTTATAGGCAGGACGGAAGAGAAAAATATTTATTATGTTGATAATGATAATATTTTGATTGGCTGGACACTAACATCCTATTTATTGAAATTAGGACATAAAAGAATTGGATTTATAAATGGTCCGGAGAATTTGACTGTAAGTCAGGATAGGCTTATAGGGTATAAAAAAGCTTTGAAAGAAAAAAAAATCAGTATAGATAATAGTATTATAAGATATGGAAATTTTTCTGAAGAAGATGGATATAATAATGCAAGACATATTATTAATGAAAAAATAACAGGCATAATTTGTGGTGATGATCTTATTGCGATGGGGGTATTAAAAGCAGTAAAACAGGCAGGACTAAAAATTCCTGAAGATGTTTCTATATGTGGTTGTAATAATTCAATATTTACCCAACATTCACATCCAACCCTGACAACAATCAATGTTTTTCCACGGGAAATAGGACATATTTCAGCAGAAAATCTAATAAAAATTATGAAAGGGGAAAGTACAGAAGAAAAAACACTTATAGAAGGTAAATTAATAATTAGAAATTCCACAGGGCCAGTAAAAAAAATCTTAGAAAGGGGGTGAAAAAATATGAGAGAAAAAATAATAGAATATATAAATAAAAATACTGAAAAGGAGGGAAAGACAATGTTGAGCAAAGCGAAATCCGCCAATCCGTCAGTCCGCCAATCTTTAAGGTGGATTTATGATGGAAATAGAAAAAAAGGTTTTACCCTCATAGAGCTATTAGTTGTAATAGCAATCATTGCTATACTTGCGGCAATGTTGCTCCCAGCGTTGGCACGGGCAAGGGAGGAGGCAAGAAGAGCCGTAGGTATGTCAAATCTTCATCAAATTGGACTTGCATTACACATGTATGATATGGATTATAGAGAATTTTTCCCGGATAATCAAAATATGCCCGGTGATACATGGACAATTCAAAGTTTAGCTCTTCTTTATCCACATTATATTTCAAACTTAAATGTATTTGTTGATCCTGATGATGTTTTACATAACACTGCAGATGCAACTTATACACCTGGAAACGATACTATTTTTATGAATTCTGCTGCTCCTACAACCCCTACAAATTATCTTTCATCTAGAGATGGCTCCAACCCGCCCTATGTTGGGGAATCATATGCATACGCTTATGGTGGGGGTAATCCTGGTTGGGGAGAACCTTATCCTGTTGCTCTTAGTGAACTAACAAATCCAGATACTGTTATAGTATGTGATAAAGCATATTATCCTCCTTTTTGTGGTATTGGCGGTGCTAGTGGATGGCTTGCAGCTGGTTCGCTATGGCAAATACAGAATTTACAGTATGCAAATCAATATAGTGCCAATCATGGAAATGAGGGTATAAATGCTCTTTTTATAGGTGGATGGGTAAAATGGATTCCTACAACACATATAAATAACTCAACTTTTCCAAATGCAAGTAATTCTGGAACATGGGCTAATCCGAATTATTGGGATGCTGGAGTTTTGTGGAACCCATAAACAAAAATTAAATAAATAGGGAAAAAAACTAATTTATTCCCCTACTTATGGATATAATTTATAATTTTACTTGTTTGAACAAAAACATCATAATTGGTCAAATGAAAGCAAGTATTTTGTTAAAAAAATTTAATTTAAGAGAGGAGGGAAATAAGATGAGAACAAAATTAATAAAAAGAAACACAGGAACCGGCTTTACCTTAATCGAGCTCTTGGTTGTTATAGCAATCATTGCCATATTAGCGGCAATGTTGTTACCAGCGCTGGCACGAGCAAGGGAGGATGCAAGAAGAGCTATAGGTTTATCAAATCTTAAACAGATTGGACTTGCATTGCATATGTATGCTCAGGATTATAGAGAATTGTTCCCATATAATCAAAATATGCCCGGTGATACATGGACAATTCAAAGTTTAGCTCTTCTTTACCCACATTATATCTCAGACTTAAAGGTATTTGTTGACCCTGATGATCTTGAAGGTTATTCTGCCAATGCGGATCCAGGTAATGGAGGTGGTGTGGGACCTCAGGATACTATTTTTATGAATCCCGCTGCTCCGACAACTCCAACTAATTATCTTGCAAATAATAATAACGGACATGCTCCGCCAACTCCTCCATATGTTGGATGCTCATATGCATATGCTTACAGTGGAAGTTATGGGGGGGTTTATCCTACTCCTGTTGCTCTTAGCGAAGAAACAAATCCTGATACTGTCATATTGTGTGATAAAGCATTGAATCCTGGTTATCTGGGCGGGTGGACGGTTTATGGTAGCACATGGCAACTACAAAATTTACAAAATGCCACTCAGTATAGTGCCAATCATGGAAATGCTGGTGTAAATGTGCTTTATATCGGTGGTTGGGCAAAATGGATACCTACAACACATATAAGTACTACAAATTTTCCAAATGCAAATTATTCTGGAACTTGGGCAAATCCGAGTTATTGGAATTTTGGAATTATGTGGAATCCATAAACAAAAATTACATAAGTAGGGGAAAAAAACTGCTTTATTCCCCTACTTATGTATATAATTTACTTGCTTGAACAAAAACATCATAATTGGTTAAACAGAAGCAAATATCTTGTTTAAAAAATTTAATTTAAGAGGGCGGGGAATAAGATGAGAACAAAATTAATAAAAAGAAACACAGGAACCGGCTTTACCTTAATCGAGCTCTTGGTTGTCATAGCAATCATTGCTATACTTGCGGCAATGTTGCTACCAGCATTGGCAAAAGCAAGAGAACAAGCGAGAAAAGCAGTGGATATGTCGAATCTAAATCAAATTGGACTTGCATTACATATGTATGCTCAGGATTATAATGAATGGTTCCCTGTTTCTAATAATGCTAACACAGGGGCTGATAATAACAATTATTTCTACTTCAATGCTGTTGTTTCTTTAAGTCTTCTCTATCCTGAATACATTTCAGATGTAAAAGTGTTCATTTCCCCAAATGATCAATATCATTTTACTGAGCCAGCCTCAAGTATTGCACAAGGTTTTAGTCCTCCTTGGACAGCATCTCTTGCTTATAATCCTGCTTGGGGAGTAAACCCATCAAATGGAATACAGGAAGGACTTTCTTATGGATATGCTATAGGGTGTAACGAACTAATAAATCCAGATACTGTTATTGTAGTAGATAGAGCGGCGGGTCCTAATAGTAATTGTGTATGGGATTCTAATTATTCCTATGATGGTGGAAATCAATCTGTTCCAAGTCCTTATACTAATACATTTGCTCCTTTAAATCCTGCCAATGCAAATACTGTTGCAGTAAATTATTGGCCAAAATCTTCTACAGAATGTATTTTCCCAGATGGAACAAATGTATTGTATATACAGGGGGCCGTAAAATTTATTCCAACATCGCATTTATCTACTAAAAATTTTCCTAATTATTTAAATGTATATATTCCTGGTTGGGCTGGTGGGAACATAGAAAATGATGTTGGTGTAGTAACAAATCCATAAAAAAGAAACTAATTACAGAAACATTATATGATAACAAAATTATAGAGTGTTTCTGTAGCGGAGATTAATGATGAAAGACATAAAGAATTTTAAAAATCTGATAATATATATAATTTATGTATTAATAATTAGTTTATCAATAAAAATTAATTATGTTTTTCCTGCCGTAAATCTCACTTCATATATTATGCCTTATATAAAAGAAAAAGTCGTAACGATTGAGAATATGAAAAATTTTCCAACCAATTGGAAGTTAACTACAGGTGTTATAGCCGAGGAAAAACAGAATTTTGGATTAAATGGTTCAGGATATACGCTTAAGATTAATTATAATTTTAAAACTGCTAGAGAAAAGCAGATAAATTTTTATTATTATTTGCCTAAAAATCATTTTATAGGGGAAACATTGATGTTTTGGTTAAAAGGAGATGATTCTTTAAACACCCTTCATGTAGCATGTTTTTATAGAAAACATTGGGTTGATCTTACCTCAGGTTATCAATCTTCTTTTCCAATCTTACTTAAAAAGGGATGGCAACACATTGAAATACCTGCTTCTAATCCATTATATCGTTTTTACGATGATGTTACTACTTTTAGGTTTACAATTATTAAACAAGGAAATAAAAAATCAGGAAGTTTTATTCTTGGAGATTTAAAATTTACAAAACCTTTATCAGTAGTAAATGTAAATTTCTCCAACCAAATGTGGAAAAATAAAAAAATTATATCTCCTGCTTTTGACACATGGGGAAGCCCTCCTCCTTCAGAATTTAAAATTGGTAAAAAAATAGGTATAAATATATCTATAGTTGATGTTATTTCCTTGTTTAATAATTGTAAACCAAGCCCTTTACAATTAGAATCAGGAATGAAGGAAGTTATTTCAGCCGATAAAGCTGGCATCTTAGGAGGAATTGATATTGGAGGTGTTGGTGCTTCATCAAAATTTTTAAGAAAACATTCCGGTTGGCTTATGAAAGATGAAAAAGGACAACTTTCATATTTGTCAGTGGCTGATGGATTTCCTTTATCCCCTTGGAATCCTAAAGTACGTGAAATATTAAAAGAATACATTATTAGAGCGTTAAATTTTTATAAAAAAAAGGGGAATTTAAAATATATTAAGGTAGTAAAAATTGCACCAGGAACAGAAAGTGAAGTTTCCTATGAATGGGACCATGTCTGGGCTTTTGATAGATATGCTATTAAATCATACCATAGGTATTTAAAATATATGTATAATAATAAAATAAAGAATTTAAATAATGATTGGGGAACTAATTATGTAGATTTCAATCAAATCCTTCCTCCACATTCTTGGTATCCAGATAGACGCCATTGGGTATTTTATAATTTTTATCGTTGGTCAATGTTAAAGTGGTGTGTAAGACTGGCTGATGATGTAAGGATAGTTTACAAACCTAAATATTGGCTATGGCTTACCCATAGTGTTCCTTCTTATCCCTGGCGCTTTCATTCTGCCAGGGACCCATTATTTTATGGAGAAAATTTAGCAAGACTTGGAATAATAAATTATGCTCACTTAGTTTCTGGTTGGCAGACAAAAGATGATATAGGATATGTAAAAAAATTAGAAATTATACCTATTGCTGAGATGGATGTAGTACCAACAATATCCGTACAAAAAGCAACATTTAAAGAGGCCCAAAAACAAGGTTTTGATGGTGTTTTTATAGGAGTTATGGAAGTAGAAGTAAATCCATTAAAAGAAAAACCTACAAAATTAGGAAAAATTACAGAACAATTGATAAAAAAATTTTCAAATAAATAGAATAATTTAAGAAAGAAAATGAGAGTACT
>JAMCZX010000012.1 GCA_023485205.1 Candidatus Omnitrophota bacterium
TTTGTAAATTCTCCAATACATGGGGCAACGTTTTCTTCTGCCAATCTTGAAAAAAATATTCCCAATAGTGTTGTTCAGATTGGAGACCCGATTACAGAAAAAAAAATGCTGGATGCTCTTTTAATTGCAAGGGATAAAGAATTAATCTCATCAATTACAGACTGTGGAGCAGGGGGACTTTCTTCTGCTGTGGGAGAGTTAGCACAGGATTGCGGAGCAAAAATTTTTCTTGAAAAGGTTCCACTAAAATACTATGGATTAGAACCATGGGAAATATGGCTTTCTGAATCACAGGAAAGAATGGTTCTTTCAGCCAATAAAAAGAATTTTTTAAAACTAAAAAAAATTTTTGATAATGAAAATGTTGGCTATTCATGTATTGGAGAATTTACAAATAGCGGGAAATTAGAAATATTTCATAATAAAGATATTGTAGGTGATATAGACCTAAAGTTTCTATTTTCAGGTATTCCTGGTACTTCTTTAAGAGCAAATTTTACCTATATCCATCAGCCGGATATTTTTCCTGAAAATATAAATTTCCAGGAGGTTCTTATTCAATTACTTTCTCATCACAATATTGCTTCCAAAGAAGCCGTTATAAGACAGTATGACCATGAAGTGCAGTCTCATACAATTTTAAAACCTCTTGCTGGAATTGATGAATGTGGACCTCTGGATGCTATTGTTTTACGGCCTATGTATGATAGCAATAAAGGGATTGTTGTTTCATGTGGAATTAATCCATATTATGGAGAAATAGACCCTTATATGATGGCAGGTTGTTGTATAGAGGAATCTTTAAGAAATCTTGTTTCTGTTGGTGGAAATGTTGAAAAAACTGCGTTTTTGGATAATTTTTGCTGGGGAAATATAAACAATGAAAATATTTTAGGTACTCTGGTAAGATGTGTTAAAGGATGTCATGATTTTGCTATTAAATATGATATTCCTTTTATTTCAGGAAAAGATAGTTTAAATAATTACTATACAGTTGAAAAAGATACAATCTCAATACCTGGAACCCTTCTTATTTCTGCTGTAAGCATCATTGAAGATGTAAAAAAAATTGTTAGTTCAGATTTTAAAGAGCCGGATAGTTTTATATATATGCTTGGTATAACAAAGGATGAGATGGCAGGTTCTCATCTTTATAAAGTTTTAAATATGAAAGCAGGAAATGTTCCCCAACCTAATCCGGAAATTACATTGCCTTTAATGAAAAAAATTAGATATGCAATCAATAAAGGTATTATAAAAGCCTGTCACGATTGTTCTGAAGGTGGATTTGCTGTTGCATTAAGTGAAATGATTATTGGGGGTGGTTATGGAGCAAATGTGGATATAGAAAAATTACCAAAACAAACTGATAAAAAAATATCCTTATTGTTTTCTGAAAGTCAGGGAAGATTTATAGTGGAAATAGATAAAGATAATTCAGACGCTTTTAAAAAAATATTTTCAGGAGCACCTTTTTATTGTATAGGAAATACAACACCTGATTTTCGGCTTAATATATTCTTTGATAAAGAAAAAATTATTGATATAGATGGTGAAAAAATAAAACAGGTATGGACAGGGGCACTTAAATGGTAAAAGTTTTAATACTAAGAACATCAGGAACAAATTGTGATTTTGAAACAGAATGGGCTTTTAATATTTGTGGGGCAAAAGCAGAAAGAGTGCATCTTCTTTCTATTATAAATGGTAAAAAAAATATAAATAATTATGATATTCTTGTTATCCCTGGTGGATTTTCTTATGGCGACGACCTTGGAGCAGGTAAGGTTTTTGCAAATGAAATTAAACTAAAAATATGGGAATCTATTGAGATATTTAAAAAAAGTAAAAAACCAATTATTGGGATTTGTAATGGATTTCAGGTTCTGGTTAAGGCTGGGATTATACCATTTTGGGGAAAAAATTCTGCAAGCTTAACATGGAATAATAGCGGTAGATATGAAGACAGATGGGTTTATTTAAAAATAGAATCCAGTCTGTCCCCTTTTTTTAAAAATCTTCCGGAAATAATAAGACTTCCTGTTGCACATGCAGAAGGTAAATTTGTGGTTAAAGATAAAATCACTCTTAATAAAATTGGAAAAAATAAGCAAATTATATTAAAATATGTAAAACCATCAGGAGAAATATCAGGTTATCCTTATAATCCAAATGGTTCACAGGAAAATATTGCAGGGGTTTGTGATGAAAGCGGACTAATCATAGGGCTGATGCCTCATCATGAAAGAGCTCTTCTTAGTATACATTTGCCTGATTGGACAAGACAGAAAAGGGAAAAAGTATTTGGTTATGGTTATATAATTTTAAAAAACATGGTAGAATATGTATCTTAATAATAAAATATAAACATAAATTTATGTAGCGCAGGGAGGTAAAAGTTGGAAGAAATTATTTTTAAAAAAGCAGAAATTCTTGTTGAAGCACTTCCTTATATTCAAAAATATAAAGGGAAATTATTTGTAATAAAAATGGGCGGCAGTATTTTCAGAAATCAGGATGTAAAAAAAAGTATTTTAATGGATGTTGCTTTTCTTAATGCTGTAGGAATAAATGTTTTGCTTGTATGTGGAGGAGGACCTTTTATTACGGAAGAAATTGAAAAAACAGGTAAAAAAGTTGAATTTATAGAGGGTTTGCGGGTAACCAATAAAGAAGAATTAGAAATTGTCGTAAAGGTTCTTGGAAATGTAAAAAATGAAATAAAAGATATTCTTGAAACGCAATTTAACACTTGTTGTACAGGTTTTAATCCTGAAGATAGGATTGTTTTAGCAAAAAAAATCCATTGGCAAAAAGGAGATGAAGTAATAGACCTTGGTTATGTAGGACAAATTACAGGGGTAGATATTCCCAAAATAGAAAGCCAGATTACCAGAGGGGTGGTTATTATTGCTCCTATTGGTATTTCAGAAGAAGGCCAGTTGTATAATATAAATGGTGATTCTGTTTCTGCTTATATAAGCCAGATAATGAAAGCAGAGAAACTTATTTTTCTTACAAGTGTGCCGGGAATTATGAGGAACATATCAAACCCGGATGCTCTTATTTCTATTCTTACTGTGGAACAGGCAGAAGGTCTTATAAAAGATAATATTATTCAACATGGAATGATACCTAAGACAAAAGCCTGTATTTCTTCTCTAAAAGAAGGAGTAAAAAAAACACATATTATCAGTGGAACTATATCTCATGCCTTGCTTTTTGAAATTTTTACACAACAGGGTATAGGAACAGAAATTATTTTATCTGAACAAAATGAATGAACAGGAAATAAAACAGATTTATCAAGAGTTTATAATAGGTTCCTATAAAAGGGATGATATTGTTTTTGTAAAAGGGAAGGGTTCATATTTATGGGATATCAATGGTAAGAAATATATTGATTTTTTCCCTGGATGGGCAGTTTCAGGACTTGGCCATTGCCCACAACTTGTTGTTAAATCAATTTGTAAACAGGCAAAAACATTAATGCATTTATCTAATAATTTTTATCATCCATGGCAGGCCCAGGCAGCAAAAAAAATCATAGATATTTCCTTTAATGGAAAAGTGTTTTTCTGTAATAGTGGTGCAGAAGCCAATGAAGCAGCAATAAAGCTTTGCAGAATCTATGGAATGAAAAAAGGTAAATATAAATTTATATCTTTAAAAGATTCTTTTCATGGTAGAAGTTTGGCTACTGTCACCTTAACCGGACAGGAAAAATATTCTCTTCCTTTCAAACCTCTTCCTGAAGGATTTTCTTATGTTCCCATCAATGATTTTTCTGCATTAAACAGTTTGGTTGATGATAAAACATCAGCTATTTTTATTGAGATTATACAGGGAGAAGGAGGAATAAATGTTGTAGAAAAAGAGTATTTGCAACAAATCAGAAATCTATGTGATGAAAAAGATATTCTCCTTGTTTTTGATGAGGTTCAGACTGGTTTTGGCAGAACCGGGAAATTTTTTGCCTATCAAAACTATGAAATTGAACCTGATATAATGACTTTAGCCAAAACACTGGGAGGAGGGTTTCCTGTTGGAGCAATGATTGCAAGGAATGAAATAGCAGATTTATTTGTTCCGGGAACACATGCTTCAACTTTTGGAGGAAATCCGCTGGCCAGTTCTTCAATAATTTCTGTTATTGAAACAATTATTAATGAAAAATTACTAAAAAATGTAAATATTCTTTCTCCTTTTTTTAAAGAATTTCTGGAAAATTTAAAAGAAAAATTTCCTGTAATAAAGGAAATAAGAGGTATAGGTTTTATGCAGGGAATGGAATTGAAAACACCGGGTGAGGAATTAGTTGAAATTTGTAGACAAAAAGGTCTTCTTATAAATTGTACACATAGTAATGTTATAAGAATAATGCCTGCAATTAATATAAAAAAACCTCTTCTAAAAAAAGGATTAAAAATCCTTGAAAACTCATTAAAAGAATTTTCTTGTTTCCCTGAGGTTGTTAAATGAAAAGAGATTTTTTAAATATAACAGATCTAAAAAAAGAGGAAATTTTTTATACTTTTGAAAAAGCAAAAGAATATAAAGAAAAAAGAAAAAATAAAATTCCTTTGGAAAAAATTATGCAGGGTAAATCCTTTGGCCTTTTATTTGAAAAACCATCTTCTAGAACAAGACTTTCTTTTGAAGTTGGCATATATCAATTAGGCGGATTTCCTCTTTTTATGTCTTCAGAAAACCTTCAGCTTATCCGCGGAGAAAATATAATTGATACTGCTAAAATCTTCAATCTTTATTTGGATGGGCTTATCATAAGAACCTTTCAGCAAAAAGAAGTGGAAATAATATCAAAGTATGTGGATTTTCCTGTTATAAATGCTCTTACAGACCAATTTCATCCATGCCAGGTTATGGCTGATTTTTTTACTCTTTGGGAAATATATAAAAACTTTAAAAATATTACCTTGTTGTATATAGGAGATGGAAATAATATTTGTAATACACTTATTCTTGGAGCTGATATACTTGGAATAAAAATGAATATTTGTACACCTGAAAAGTATAAAGTAAAAAAAGAAATCTGGGACATGGTAAAAAATAAAAACTTATTTAACGAGACAATAGAACCAAAAAAATTTATTAAAGAATCAAATATTATATATACAGATAGCTGGATAAGTATGGGACAGGAAAAAGAAAAAAATAAAAGGAAAAAAGTTTTTTTACCATATCAGGTAAACAAACAGCTTGTTAAAAATGCCCCAAAAAAATTTTTGTTTATGCACTGCCTTCCAGCCCATAGAAATTGGGAAGTAACAGATGATATTTTGGATGGACCGAATTCTATTATTCTTAAACAGGCAGAAAATCGTCTTTTTGTGCAACAGGCATTACTATATTTTCTATACAAATAGCGGGATATAAATATTTTAGATGATTTTTTTCAATTTAAGATATTCCAGTATAGAACTACCTAAAGCATGGGCAATTGCTTCCCTTACCTGTGGATTTCTTAAATTCGCTTCTATATTTGGATTACAAATAAAACCTACCTCTGTAAGAATAGAAACACAGGGTGTGTATCTAAGAACATAAAACTCTGCATGCTTTACCCCTAAATCCGGAGTATTTAATCTGTCTTCCATTTCTTTTTGTACAATCTGGGATAAAAGTATACTATTTTTTATAACAGAAGAACTATTAAGTATTTTATTAAGGGTTTTATTATCTCCAGGAATAAAGGTTGGGTCTTGTTTATACCTTGGATAAAATGTTTCAAACCCATTTATATACCATCTATCAATTATAGAAGAATTCGTATGAATGCAAAAAAACATATTAGCATGGACATCTATTGCATCTTCCACTCTTTGTTCCAGTGAAACTGATTCATCCTTATCTCTTGTCATATATAGTTTTACATTTGGATAATTTTTTAATTTTTTAATAAGAAAATTTCTCATTCTTAATGCAATATCAAGATTAACATTTTTTTCTTCAAGTCCGGTAGGCCCTATTGCCCCGGTATCAATACCGCCATGACCCGGGTCTATAAGAATAACATAAGGAGTAGTATTGCCGGATATAGAAATATTTGTTGGCGAAGTGGAATTTACAGAAATTGGGTTTTCAGAAGGAGCAGGAGAGGATTTATGATTTTCTTTGATAGAAGATAATACTTTGTCAATGGATTTTAAAGGAAAAAGAATTTTTCCTGATACTTCTTCTATGGGATAGGTAAGGTTATATGTTTGTCCTCCGGCAATAAGTGTGGAAGAGCCTGTGGCTGTTTTAATAAATACACCATGATACTGAAAATATATTCTATTTTCTATTTTGGCAAAATTCTGTATATAGAGTATGGAAGAAATGGTTTTAAAACTGATATATTTATGATTATTTACAATATATATATGATGATTAACAAGCTGTTGTGATGATAAGACAGAAGAAAAACAAATATAAATTGGAAATACAATTAATAAAAATAAAAATTTTTTAAATTTCAAAAGATATACCTCCTTTTTTTATTTTTGAATTTTATGGAAGTATTTTTTTCATATTATTTCTTCCTAATGGTTTATCAACATCTGTTAGACCTTCTCCACTAAAACTTTTTATTTCTTTTCCATTTATTAAAAAACGAACTTTTTTAATCTGAGGGAATTGTGTTGTAGTAAAAACTATTTGTGAAAGTCTTCCTTCCATGTTTTCTATTCCGCCTCCAGATTCTATTTTTTTATTAAAATCAAGATAAGCAATATTATTTTTTATTTCTATATTATTTAGTAGAGTTCCTGAAGGAATAAAAGAAAAATAGTTTAACTTTTTTTCTTTTTTATCTGGTCCTTTTAACAATTCTTCTATAGCATATTGAATTTTTTCATTGGTAGTTAATAAATATTTATTGCTTTTTTTTTGTATGGAAATCAAAACAGCATGATGTCCTTTTGTTTTAAAAAAATACAATTTAATCTTAGGATATAAAAACCCGCTTTGCAGTGCAAATAAAATAATAATAAGTATAATTAAAATAATAGATAGTACATATAATATAAATTTTTTCATCTTTTAACCTTTTTCCTCATACTCCTATTTGTCCGCGTGGGCATTCCTTAGATGTGGAGGCGGCGGGTACTGCCCCCTCATCCGTCGCATTCGTTTCGCTCGCTCCTTAAAGGGGGAACAGGTTCCCCCTTAATATTCCCCCTAAAGCATGAGGAAACCCTTTTTCCTCATACTCCTATTTGTCCGCGTGGGCATTCCTTAGATGTGGAGGCGGCGGGTACTGCCCCCTCATCCGTCGCATTCGCTTTGCTCGCTCCTTAAAGGGGAACAGGTTCCCCCTTAATATTCCCCCTAAAGCATGAGGAAAACCTTTTTCCTCATACTCCTATTTGTCCGCGTGGACATTCCTTAGATGTGGAGGCGGCGGGTACTGCCCCCGCGTCCAGAAGAGAACAGGAAAGATATCTACCTATGTATCTCCGGTTTTTTTATCTTTTTCCAGTCTCCCCGAAGCAGGATTTATGGAAAAGATGTTTCTGTTATACTTTCTTCTGATATCCAGAAACAAAAGTTTCTCAGAATAAGCCCTTTAGCGACTCGTTTTCAAATTCCAAGGGCGGGAATTTGAACGAGTGGCTGTTTAGTTAAGCAGCCATAAAATTTGCCGTTGTGGCAGTTATGTTTTACCGGTTTTTAAAGGGCCCGGCACCTTTACAGGCAATCTTTTCCTTTTTTCTCTAATGTCGAAGCCTATTTCGCCCCCCTACCTTTCATCTTTCTTTCTATTTGTCTTTTTACCTCTTTTTCTTTTATGACCTGTCTTTTATCAAAAAATTTCTTACCTTTTACAAGAGCAATTTCTATTTTTATGATACCATTTTTATTAAAATACACCAAAAGTGGGACTATTGTCAATCCTTTTTCCTGGACTTTTCTTTCAAGTCTTATAATTTGTCCTTTATGTAAAAGGAGTTTTTTTTTTCTTCTTGGGTTAATTTTTTCAAAAGCAGATTGATAAGGCGCTATATAAAAATTATAAACAAAAGCCTCTTTTTTTTCTATTTTTACAAAAGAGTCTCTAAGATTTGCAGAGCCCTGTCTGATAGACTTGACTTCAGGACCATAAAGAGAAAGTCCTGCTTCTAATTTTTCTATAATTTCATATTCATGATATGCTTTTCTATTTTCTATTTTGGGAGATTTTTCCATAGGTTAATTTTTTATTGGTAGAGAAAAGAAAAATATGGCTCCGGATTCTTTATTATCTCTAACCCAGATTTTTCCCTTAAATAATTCTACAGCCATTTTACAGAAGGTTAAACCTAATCCTGTTCCATGTATAATACCTGCTTTTGAAAATTCAGCCTGGGCAAATTTTTCAAAAATTCTTTTTTTATCTTTTTTATGAATTCCAGGTCCTTTGTCGGAAATAGAAAAAATAATTTCATTTTTTAATTTTGTCAAACCTATATTTACTTCAGAATCTTTAGGGGAATATTTTATTGCATTATCTAAAAGATTGTGTATAACCCTTTTTATCAAATTTCTATCAATATATATTGTCGGTAGATTATCTTTTTGTATAAAAATCTTTATATTTTTTTGTTCAATAACAGGTTTATGTTCTTCAACAATTTCTTCTAATATATCTTCAATTTTGTTCTGGGTTAGATATGGCTTGAATTCTTTATGCTCTATTCTGCTGATATCAAGAAGATTGTTTATCATATTCCATAATTCATTTCCTAATTTATTTATGATTTCAATATATTTTATATTATCCATTTTATTTTTTTCCTTAAAATCTTTTAAAATAGATGAAGAGGCAATCATAATAGCAGAAACAGGATTTTTCATATCATGGATTATCATATGAGTTAAGTCTTCCCTGGTTTTTTCTAATTTGTCTATATTACTTTTATACTTATAAAAATAAGCAATAGTTAAACAGGCAAGTTCATGGTGAAAGAGCATATCGTTTGAAAATATCATTTTTCCTAATTTTTTTTTGTCTTTGAAGTTTTTCAGCATTATCGGAAAAAGAATTTCTTCAAGTAGATGTACAAATAAAATAACTTCTTCTATTGGTGTATTATTTTTTGATAAACTGCGACCAATTTTAATCATATCTTTATAATGAGAGTTAATATTTTTGATTTTTAAAACATTTAAAAATATATCAATCCATTCTGAAAATATTTTATCTCTTTGAATATCTTTCAGGGAGGCTTGTTTTCCAAAAACAGATTTATATTTATTAATCCATTTTTTTTTAATTTGTTCTTTATAAGGAGAGATAGTTAACAAAAATTCTTTTAAATATTTTTGATTTATCTTAAGTTTCGGTATAAAAAATAGAGAGTTTTTATCTATTAAAATATTTTCTTTTTTCATCAGACTATGTTAGACTTGCCAGAATTTTTTTTATAATTTCCTGTCTTTCATTTATAATTTTTGAAATATTTCTTTGTCCGGATACATCATTTTTATTTTTTACAATATTTTCTTCAAAGGTGGCTGTCTCTTTTTTATAGAAAACCCCTAAAGATATGGGACTATCTGTATTATAATCCCATTCTTTTATTTTATTCAGAGCAGATTGATAATCATAAATATTATGGTCTTTTAATGTATACACTCTTTTACTATAATAGTCATACATATTATAGAAACTGACACAAACCTGTAAAGTGTCAACAATGGAAAATCCTTTATGCAAGACAGCCTGTTTAAAAATATCCTTTAATAGGTCTATTCCGTGTGTATAACCCCGTGCAATAAATGTTGCTCCTGAAGATAAAAGCAGATGCAAAGGATTAAATGGTATTTCCACTGTTCCTGCTGGTGTTGATTTTCCTTTAAATCCTAAAGGAGAGGTAGGAGTACATTGTCCAACTGTAAGACCATAAACCCTGTTGTTATGTACTATTACTGTAATATCAATATTTCTTTTGGCCGCAAAAATTAAATGTTCTAATCCCTCTCCATATGCATCTCCATCTCCGGCAAAAACAATGACTTTTAGCCTGGGATTTGCAATTTTAATGCCTTCTGCGGCTGGTACTGCTCTTCCATGAAGAGAATAAAAACTATTTACATTTATATAGTCAACAATTTTAGCATGACATCCTATTCCTGAAACAATTACAAAATTCTCTATTGGTATCTGGCCGCTTAATTCTGAGATAACAGATTTAATAGAATTAAGGATTGAAAAATTTCCGCATCCCGGACACCATGTGTTTTTGGCATAAGTATCTAAATTTTTTATGTCTATCATTGTTTTATTTTGTTTATAAGTTCATCTGCAGTAAATGGTCTGCCATCATATTTTAAAATTTTTCTATCAACAGTAATACCATAATATTTGACCAGAGATGCCAATTGTCCATCAATATTATTTTCAACACAGATAATTTTTGAAACCCCTTTTAAAGCATCGTTTAATCTATTAATTGGAAATGGAGACATTACAATAGGTTGAATAACACGCATTCCAAGTATCTCTCCTGCTTCAATACAAACATCTTTGTTTGAACCCCAGGTCAAAATAGCCTCATTAGAATTTTTGTTTCCATATATTTTTAATGTTTCATGTTTTTCTACTTCTTCAAATACTAATTTGTTTTTTTTAAATCGTTTTTCCTGCATAGATTTTGTTATATAAGGGTCCTCAGTTGTTATGCCATATTCATCATGTTCATAACTATTTATTTTTATAATTGCATTTTTATTTCCTGGGAAGGCGAGGGGAGACAGACCTGTTTCTGTATTAAGATATCTTTTAAATTGAGATTTTTCTTTTTCCCATAAACCAATATCTTTTTCTTGAAGATTTAAAAGTTCTGGAAGAAAACTATATGCTCCTTCAGCAAGGGTTTTATCAGAAATTATTATTGAGGGTATCTGATATTTCCAGGCTAAACTAAGGGATAATGCAGACCAGAAATATGCCTGATTGGCATCTCCGGGAGCAACAACAAATCTGAAAAATCCACCATGACCACATGTAATGGCAAATAAAAGATCTGATTGCCCTGTATATGTTGGAAGTCCTGTGCTTGGAGCAGTTCTTTGTCCAAGAATAATAACAATTGGTAATTCTGCCATTGAAGAAAAACTTAAACCTTCTACCATTAAACAAAAACCTCCTCCGGAAGTTCCTATTGCTATTCTTTCACCAGCATAGATACCGCCTAAAGCCATAAGTATAACTCCGATTTCACTTTCCGGCTGCAGGGTTTTAAGTGTTGGGTCTGTTATACCAGCCTGGGCAAGAAAATGTAAAATGCCTGTTGAAGGAGTCATTGGATAAGCCATATAGGTTGTTAATCCTGCTTTTAAAAGTCCAAGACTTATAGCTTCATTTCCTGTAATCAAAGCAGAGGGTTCATTTGAACCAGTATCAATATTTATAAATTGTGATACATAGTCGTAGCCATGTTTTGCAATCTTAAGATTGAGTTCTGTTTCTTTGGGTATATGTTTTTTTAACACCTTTTCTGCAATGTCCCAGTTAATACCAATGGCTTTGCATAAAGCTCCAATTATACATGTATTACCCATTACAGCAATACCGTTTTCTTCTTTTATAATTTTATCAATAGGTATGCCAGTGCCTTTTTCGGATTTGCCAGCATCTGAATTATAAAGAATAAAAGTATTATTCTTTAGTTTGTCTTTATGTATATCAATAGTTTGCTGATTGAGTGCCAGTAGAATATCAATAGAATTATAGTGTGAACCTATTTGTTTTTCACAAGCCCTTATTATTGAGTAGGTATGTCCTCCTCTTATAAGGGAAGGATAATCCCTATAGATATATATTTTATATCCAAGATGGCTTAAAATTCTTCCAATAAGTGTTCCTGAGGTATCAATTCCTTCGCCTGCTTTACCTCCTATAAGAATGGATATTTCTTTCATAGTAAATATTCACTGAAAATACTTTGTGCCTAAGTGTTGCATTCTCCTATATCAGGTATTACTTTGTGCCTGTTTTATTAAGATTATATCATAATAAAGGTTTATAAGTGGTAAATTTTTTAAAGATATAGAAATAGATAGAATTTTATTGTTCTATTATTACACTGCTGTGAATTTCAATTTTAGGAATATCTATCAGTATTGTGTTATTATCAAATTTTCCGGATAAAGGAATATTTTCAGGTAAAAGTTTGATGCTTTTGGGATACTTTTTGCATCTTATTTTCATTTTCATATTATAGATAGGAATTATATGTTCAGTTAAAGCATAATTATCATCAATGGACCTTTCTCCATTATGATTAATAAGATGGATAATAATATTATTATTTTTTTTAGCTGCTACTACTTCTATTACATCCGGAGCATCCAATTCAATTAATTTTTCAGATATTAGCATATCTATAAGATTTTTAACTATATATTTGAGATTCCACTGATTTTTTTTAATATATGCGGAAAAAATATCTCCACTTATATAAACAGCTTTGCCTTTTCCTATATTATTTAGAGTAATAGAAGGATATCCGGTAAGGGTGTGTGGAGATGAAGCTGCAAATTGAAATTGCAATTTATTATCATTTCTTAAATATATATCTCTTAAATCTGCTAAAACCCTGCATGTGACAGGATTAACATATGTAAACTCTGTCCATGTAAGAATAGGCATATCCAAACAGTTCTTTTTTAATTGATTATCTCTAATATCTATATAGGCATGAGAATTTGG
Organism: Candidatus Omnitrophota bacterium; assembly: GCA_023485205.1. The sequence continues at coordinate 12,698 of JAMCZX010000012.1, forward strand.
ATAAAATCCCTTAAATTTTATTCCCAGTATATCTTCCAGAAAAAGCTGATTTTTAAACTGGTAATTTTTATCTTGAGAGGCTGTTAAATAAGTTGCAATCAAACTTCCACCTTTTTCTACGAACTTTTTTAATTTCTGAATAAGGTCTGTATCAATATATCTCTGGTCAGGGAGAATTATAAGTTTGTAATTATTTATATTTTCTAAAAGATTTTTTTCATTAAGAATATTATAGGAAATTCCGCTTTCTAATAAAATTTTATGTAAACCTCTCAACGGTGTTTCATCTATAAAAAAATTCGGTTTATGTGTAAAATAAGAATGTGTAGAACTTAAAACAGCAACATCAGAAAGGGGTGTAGTATCTTTACATATATCCTCTCTTTTTTTTACGAAATCAAAAGTTTTTTTAAATTCTCCCATTATAGCATCTTCAACTTTAAATTGAGGATACATTTGATGTCCTATAAATGTTTTTGCCCCATTAGCAATGATTGTGGCGCATTCCTGTTTTAAAGATGTAGAAGGTTTCATTCCATAATCTCCCCACCACTGTAAAAAAGCTGTGTTCATAATGTCAAAAGACGTATTTAATGTGGAAAGATATTTTGTTTGATAACTTGCAGTAAATACTTGATTTTTAGGATTAATATCCAAAGTGATAAAACCTAAATTTGCAGGAGGAATTTCTGGTTGTCTGATTGTATAGGCATAATTAAAAGCAATTAAAACATCTTTTCGTTTTTCATAGATTGTTTTTATAATTTTTTTTCTTATTTCTTTAAAAATGTCCAATTTCCATTTGATATATGTTTTCCAATCAGGACTGTTTGTATCTATAGGTATATCTAAACCTGAAAAATTTTTAAATTTTTTTCTGCAGGATTCGCAATAGCATGAATTTTGAGCAATTGTTCCATCCAGAAATAGACCATCTATTTCATAATTTTTTACAATTTCTTCTAACTGGGGAATCATATGCTCCTCTAAAAGAGGACTTAGCATACAAATGGAAATCCCTTTATATTTATTATCAGATTCTTTTTCTCTCCATTCTGGAAATTTTTCAGCAATAGGTTCACTATAAAATGTGTGATAATAAGCAATAACTTTTATTCCCCTTTTATGGCAAACTGTAATAGTTTCTCCTAAGATATCCAAATTTTTGGGCAGCTTAGGATGTATCCATCCAATTTTACCATTTTGATAATATCTCCATCCAGCTCCACATTTGGCAAAAGAAGAAACAGCCTGAGCCTGGACATTTTCCAATTTTTCAGCCCATTTTTCAGCATTGAATTCTTTAGCTAAGTCAATAGTAGAACTTATATTATGAAAATCAAAAAAAAGTTTTCTATAACTATTTGTATACCAGTTCATTTTATTAATCCTCAAATTGTAAAAGAAAAAATTAGTTATATTTCAAATAGAAATTATATAGTATCATTAATATTTTTAAATATATCTAAAAAAGGTGGAGGGATATTACCATTTTCATCAGGAGGAAGTATATCATAGGTTATAGCCCCACCAAAAGAATTAATATGCTTTGTATAACCTGTAATAAGTTCTTTGGAAAATCTTACATTACCTCTTCCCCAGTCGTCTCCAAGAAAAGTTAAAATATGAAATTGGACATTTTTGATAAATCTGCTTAAAGGCAGCCATCTATAAAAAACAGGTAATGCATGAGAAATTTCTCCTGCAGTGTAATCCTCATATTCAGTGAAAGAAATTACAGGAATTTTTACTCCAGGATTAAAAGCAACAATACTATCCTTATTCCCACTTTTTGCAGATTCCGCAAAACTTTTAAAATTTGGCGCATCCGGATGGTTATACATTTTATCTGCATAATAACAACCGTCAAACCACCATCCTGATACAAGTTTTCCCCATCTATTTGACCATTCTCTTATAATGGCTTGCCAATTTTTTTGAAATTCTGTTAACCGTTCATCTATTTCTTCAGGTATTTTGTATTGCCCTTTTTTTAATCCCCACATACTTCCATCCCAGGATGGAGTACATTTTAATTTTTCAACCGCATAAGTATCTAAAACCGGAGCATGGGATGGTAAATAACATATAAGTTTTATATCTTTTGAATTTAATTCTTCTGCAAGGTCTTTAATTAAATCTCTTTTGGAAAGCCGGGATATTTTTCTTTCAACTATTTCATCATAGGTTTGATTTGGAGAACAATAATACCCGGAATTTTGCCCCATAGTAAATATTAACCAGCCGCATTTTATTTCAGATAGCTGTTTAACAAAATTTCTAACATTAAATTGATTAATTCTTTTATTCCATTGTTCTTCATAGGATTCCATAGGAGAGGAATTACCAGCATAATCTGCTAAATAACAAACCATAATTCCCCATTTTTTTTCATACATCCAATCTGCTTTATGTTCCATTTTGTTCCTTTTTTATTTTATTATTCAGTACCACCAAGGTATAATAAACCAAATTCGTCTGGATTTTTAGAATCTGCAATTCCTTTAAATATTCCTATTGCGATTAATTTTTTTTGTTTTGAAAGATAATTCATTGTTGCGGCTATTCCTATCACCTGTCCGGCTTTTGGCGGATTTTGCATTCCTAATAATTTCCAGGGAATTGCAGCCTCATAAATAACTTTTGTCTGACCGTTTTTTAAATTTTCTTTTTTTGCAGTAAATTTTAATATATCAGGGGATATTAAACCTATTGGAAATTTATCCGGATTAAAACTTATAGTTCTACATGTCTGAGGACCTTGTTTTGTTAAAGCAAAATCTATTTCACTATATCTTTTTATTGAATTTGTATCAGCAACAGCATTTCCAGTTTTTTGTTGTTTTTTATATGGGTCTAAATTAAATGCAAGTTGAAGAGAATCTGCTGCCCATGTATTGTATCCGGTATATGGCTGGGAAAAAACATCATAATATACCTCACAGGCAAAATATAAATATTTTTCATCCCATCCATATCTTAAATTTCCCCATGTTTGTTGGGGACCTGTATAATAGGGCGCTCCACGAACAACCCATTGTTTGCCTTTTAAAGTAATTGCAGGGATATTTTTCCAGGAAGAAAGATTCCCTGTCAGAAAAGGAGGACTTTTAAATTTTGGAGCTTGCAAAAAGTTTACAAGAAAGTTTTTTTTTATTTGATAACCATTATTACTTATAATTTTAATTGCTGTTTTATAGGAGAACACAGGATTGACATCTATATCTGAATAATTTATGTTAATAATTTTTTCTTGCTGGGGTAAAATAAATACTTCTGTTTGTTTATTTGAATTAGGAATACCTTTTATTCTGACTTCTATATTCCCTTTGAATGGCTCATTTTGCTCTTCTTGAATTGCTATACTTAAACCCTTTTGGCTTCCTTTAAAAAATGGCTTTACATATTCTATGTTAATACCTAATTCTTTTGAT
>JAMCZX010000043.1 GCA_023485205.1 Candidatus Omnitrophota bacterium
TTTATCTTTTAGTTCTGCTTTATATCCAACCCCATGAATCTCAAGAATTTTTTCAAAAGGATTTAATACCCCATTAATTTTATTGATAATAAGGGCCCTTAATAAACCCTGTAAACTGTCTGTTTTTTTAAATATTTTTCTCATTTTTTTATCATCAGAACCTACTAACTTTTTGATAAAAATCTGATTATTTTCTACACTTACTAAAATATTAAAAAATATTTTTTGTGATAATTTCCCTTTGGGCCCTGAAATTTCAATCATTCCTTCTTTGACAGACACATTAACTTTCTCCGGAATTATAATTGGTTTTTTACCTAATCTACTCATAGTTTTATCTCTCTATTTATATATATAAAATAAAATTTCTCCTCCAACACCTAATTCTTTCGCTTTTCTGCTGCTGCAAACTCCTCTGGAAGTACTTAAAATTGCCAAAACATAGTCTGATTTCCCACCCGGGATATTTTTTGCAGGCATATATATCCTTCTGCCTGGCGTACTTATATTTTTTATATTGAAAATTAAATGTTTACCTTCAGAATTGTATAGCAAAAATGCCCTTAAAAATTTTTTATTATCTTTTTCAATAGTTTCTACTTTTTTTATATATTTTTCCTCTTTTAAAGTATTTAATATCTGTTCTTTAAAAGATGAATATGGAATATCTACAAATTCCTTTTTCACCATACCAGCATTTTTTAACCTTATCATCATATCAGATATTGGGTCTGTAAAAGTCATATTTTTTTCCTTTTATAATTTATTAATAATTTACCAGCTTGCTTTTGTAATACCAGGAATTTCACCCTTTGAAGCAAGTTCCCGGAAACATATTCTACATAATCCAAATTTTTCTATATAACCTCTTGGTCTGCCACATCTCCAGCATCTATTTCTTTTTCTAACTTTAAATTTTGGAGTTTTCTTGGATTTTTCAAAAAAACATTTTCTAGCCACTATTTTGTCTCCTGTATAGGTAATCCCATTAATTTTAAAAGTTCTCGTGCTTCTTCAATTTTTTTTGAATTTGTACAAATTGTCAGGTTTAATCCTCTGACTTTGTTAACTATATTATAATCAATTTCAGGAAATATAACCTGTTCTTTAATTCCTATAGTATAGGAATTTTGTCCACTAAAAGAATTTGCAGGAAGTCCGCTAAAATCTCTAACTCTTGGTAAAGCCACAGTTATCAACCTATCAAGAAATTCATACATTCTATCATTTCTTAAGGTTACCATTATTCCGCAAATATCCCCTTTTCTAAGATTAAATCCGGAAATGGACCTTTTACCTCTTGTTATAACAGGTTTTTGTCCACTGATAAGCATCATTTCTTTTTGTGCTATTTCTATTAATTTTGAATCTTTATTATCTCTACCAACACCCATATTAAGTATTATTTTTGTAATCTTTGGAACATGCATTGAATTTTTAAATTTAAATTTTTTCATCATCTCTGAAATAACTGTTTCTTTATAATATTTTTTAAGCCTTGTTTCCATTTATTTAATCTCCGCAATTTCACCGCATTTTTTACAAACTCGGACATCTGTTTTATCATCTAATTTTTTGATGCCAAGTCTTACAGGCTTATTACACCTCATACAAAAATATTGAACATTACTAATAGAAATTGGTTTTTCCATTGTGATTATTCCACCTTGTTGTGTTGCTGAACGAGGTTTGGTATGTTTTTTAACAAAATTGACCCCTTCTATTAATATCCTGTTTTCCCTGGGTAAAACATGTAAAACTCTTCCTTTTTTCCCCCTGTCTTTCCCTTTAATAACCATAACAAAATCATTTTTTCTGATTCCTGCTTTCATTTATAAAACCTCCGGAGCAAGAGAAATTATTTTCATAAAATTGCCTTCCCTTAGTTCCCTTGGAACAGGACCAAAAACACGTGTTCCCCTTGGATTAAGGTCATCATCAATAATTACAGCAGAATTATGGTCAAACCTGATATAAGAACCATCATGTCTTTTTATAGGAAACTTTGTCCTCACAATTACTGCTTTTACAACCTGTTTTTTTTTCACAATACCATCAGGTAAAGCATCCCTAACACTGGCGACAATAATATCTCCTACTTTTGCATATTTACGTTTTGATGCTCCGTGAATTCCTATTAAACATAATTTTTTTGCGCCTGTATTATCTGCAACATCAAGAATTGTTCTTAATTGAACCATACTTACTCCTATTTAACCTGACCTTTTTTAATAATATCTATCAATTTCCATCGTTTCATTTTACTTAAAGGTCTTATCTGTTGAATTTTAACCATATCCCCGACTTTACTTATATTTCCTTCGTCATGAACATAAAATTTGTTTTTCTTTCTAATTATTTTTTTATATAGTGGATGCCTTGAAAGTCTTTCAACAACAACAACTCTTGTTTTATTCATTTTATCACTTGATACCACCCCTGTTTTTTCTATTTTTATTGAACGGCTATTTTTTTTGTCCATTTGCACCTTCTGTTTTATTAATTTGTTTTTGTCTTATAACAATATTAATACGGGATATATCTTTTCTCATTTCTTTCAAAGAAGAATAATTTTTTAATTGTCCAAGTTTTAGCTGAAATCTACTTTCAAAAAGTTTTTTTGCAATATCATTTTTCTTCTGCTGAAGTTCTATTAGTGACAGATTTCTCAAATTCTCAAATTCTTCTCTTTTCATATTTCTTCCCTGACAATCATTTTTGTGTTTATTGGTAGTTTATATGAAGCCAACCTTAAAGCCTCTAAAGCAACATCTGATGAAACCCCGGATATTTCAAAAAGAATTCTCCCTGGTTTAATAATAGATTCCCACCCGGATACATCACCTTTACCTTTTCCCATTCTTGTTTCTGCTGGCTTTTTTGTAAAAGGTCTATCAGGAAAAATTCTTATCCACATCTTTCCCTTGGATTTAAGATGGTGCATTATTGCGACCCTTGCGGCTTCTATTTGGTTATTAGTAAGCCTTCCTGGTTGGAGAGATTGCAGCCCATAATCACCAAAAAAAATAGCC
>JAMCZX010000038.1 GCA_023485205.1 Candidatus Omnitrophota bacterium
CCTTCTTGTGGTCTTACTGGTTCTCGCATTAAGCATATATTCTTCTGTTCTTGTGGTTATCGTAATAATGCCGACTTTGTCGGTGCTTATAATATCTCCAAAAGAGATTTTGCTCTTTTGGATGGGCTGTCTTGTAAACCAGCCCTTAATCAACACGCTTTTTGTAGTTGAAAGCCTCACCCGTAAGGGCAAGGTAGTTTACTGTTTAAAGAAAGTTTTATCAATAATAATATTTTTCACTTCCCCTTTTTTCCCAAAAGGTCCAAAGGTTTTTCCATTGTATAGAATAATAAGTCCTCCGGCATTTCCTATTCTCAGGAAAATCTTTTCTCCTTTTAGATTTTCTTTCTCTCCTCTGGTTAAAATTTTTTCAAAAATTATTTTGTTATTACTTTTTGCCTGAACCCATACATTTTCTGCTGCTTTTAATGAAAAAGACAGACTTTTTTTATTCTTTGTTTTTGTATTTGGTTTGTCCATAATAATCAGTAAAATTTGTTTGGTTAAGGATGATTTTGGAAGTTTAGATTTTTGTTTAAAAATATGTATAAACACTATAATGCAAAGTATTAAGATAATAAATACTATTATACTTCTAAATATTTTTTTCCCTGTGGATACATAATATATATTTTCTGTTTCTGTGTATTGTGGTTCTAAAAATTCTGTCTGGGAATTATCAGATTCTGAAAATATTTCAGGATATTGATTAATTATATCAACTGGAATATGTAAAAAGGAAAGATAGTTTTTTAAAAATCCTTTAAGGTGTGTCTGGGAAGGGAATTTATTCCATTTTTCCTGTTCAATATATCTTAGAAATTTTGATGGAATGAATATTGTTTCTGAAACTTTTTCTATAGAAAAACCTAATTCTTCTCTTTTTTCTTTAATTATCTGTGATATTGGTTTGTCCATAATAATCAGTAAAATTTTTTAATATTATTCTTGGTTTTCCTTCCCGTGGAGGGCCTACCAGTCCTTCTTCCTCCATTTTTTCAATAAGTTTGGCTGCCCTGTTAAACCCTATTCCAAGTCTTCTCTGGAGAAAAGAAATAGATGCTATTCTGGTTTCAAGGACTATCTTTACTGCCTGGCTATATATGTCCTCATTTTCATCTCCGGAGGACTTAAATGTTTCATTGTTTTCCTGGTTATTTTCTAAGATTTCCATTTGATAGTCTGGTTTTCTTTGCTCTTTGAGGAAATTGGTTATATCTTCCAGCTCTTCATCAGATACATAACAGCCCTGCGCTCGTATAGGATGGGACTTCCCTGGGGAAAGAAACAAAAGGTCTCCTCTTCCCAATAGTTTTTCTGCTCCAATTGAATCAAGAATTGTTCTTGAATCAAACTTGGAAGCAACCTGAAATGATATTCTGCAGGGAAGATTTGCTTTTATAATGCCTGTAATAACATTTACCGAAGGTCTTTGTGTTGCTAAAATTAAATGAATACCTGCGGCTCTGGATAACTGAGCCAGTCTGATAATACTATTTTCTATTTCATTGCGGGCAATCATCATCATATCAGCAAGTTCATCAATAACAACAACAATATAAGGAAGTTTTTCATCGCTTAGTTCATTATACCCATCTATATTTCTTACCTTGAATTCCTTAAAGGTGTGATATCTGTTTTCCATTTCCCATATAAGCCATTTTAATGCACTTACAGCCTTCTTTATATCTGTAATGACAGGAAGTATAAGGTGTGGAATATCATTATATAGTGTAAGCTCAACCATTTTAGGGTCAATCATTAAAAACTTTACTTCATCCGGAGAGGCTTTAAAAAGTATAGAGGTTATAAGAGAGTTTATACAGACTGTTTTTCCTGAACCTGTTGCTCCGGCAATTAAAAGATGCGGCATACTTTTTAAATCAGAAATAACAGGTTTGCCAAGTATATTTTTACCAATGGAGATTGTAAGTTTGGAATCTGATGATTGGAATTCAGGACTTTCAAGGGTTTCTCTTAAATATACAACAGAAATATCTCTGTTGGGCACCTCAATTCCAATAGTGGATTTTCCTGGCAGAGGAGCAACCATTCTTATAGATGTAGCTTTTAAACTCATGGAAATATTATCTGAAAGTTTTGTTATTTTTCCTATAGGAATTCCTGGAGCCGGTTGTAGTTCATAAAGTGTAACTCTGGGACCCTGGTTGATTTTTACAACTTCAGCTTCAATATCAAAATCACTCATTGTTTCTTCTATGACCTGGGCATATCTTTCAAGATCTTCTTTAGTTTCTTTTTCTGTTTCTTTACCAATCTTTAGCATTTCAAGATGAGGAAGTATAAAGGTTTTTCCATTTGTAATAACAGGTTTTACAGATATAGTGGATTTCTTTTTATATGTATCTTTTTCTTGAATAATATAAGGTTTTACATCTTCCTTGTTTTCATCCAGACTTTTTTCTGAAGGGACATCTTCTATATAGAGTTTGGGTTTATCTGTTTGAATGTCTTTTGGTGAATTTTCTTCCTCTTTTTCATCAGAAGAATGTATTAGAGGAAATTTAAAATGTGGCAAAGAAGAAAGTATTTCATTAAAAGGAAGAAGCAGAATTCTTGATGCTGCCACAAAGAATCCTATAGAAACAAGAGCCATCAGAAATAGTCCTCCGTTATTCCCAAAGTAATTAGTTATAAAATGATTTAGAAGAATACCTGTTAGTCCTCCGGGGGTGTAAGGGGGGCCTGCAAATATTCCGAATTGAACCCTTAATGCATCTGTCAGAGTAACCAATGAGAAAAACAATCCAATTAAACCAATCATTTCAAAGTAGGAAAACTTAATGTCTTCCCAGATTTTTACCCATCCAATTACAAAAATTGAAAAAAGTCCGATATAAGATATATTTCCAAAAATGAAAAGAAAAAAACCAGAAAAAAAAGCACCAAATTTTCCACCAAAATTTTCTACTATGGTATTAACAGGATATCCTAATTGACAGAATGCAAAAGTAGGATCTTTACTGCTGTAAGAGATTAAACAAAAAAATAGAAATATAACAATTCCAACTAAAAAAATACCCCAAACCTTTTGAAGATTTTTTTCCATTTCTTATAATTTATCATAAAATATGTAAAAAGCCAATAGAAAGGTTTAATCAAAATGGAAAATGAAAAAATTTTTGAAAGGAAAAAATTAAAATTTGCCAGTATGATAAAAAGAATGCTTGATGAAATAGTAAGAAAGGAAATCTCTGACCCAAGAATAGGTTTTATAACTTTTACAGATATAAAGCCAAGTTCAGACATGAAAAATGTTAGTGTGTTTGTGGATTGTTTTGGCAGTCCTGAAGAACAAAAAAAATCTTTTGAGGCATTAAAGGATGCCAGGGGATATATAAGGCATATTTTAAGCAAAAAGCTTAGCATGCGGTTTGTTCCCAGTATTGAATTTTTAAAAGATGAAAACAAGGCCCAGAGAGTGGAAGAAATATTAAAAGAACTTAAAAAGGAAGAAAAAACAGATGAAAGAAAAGATATATAATATTTTACAAAAAATTATTGAAGAAAAAAAATATAGTTTAAAAGGAAACTTTAGTGTTTTTCCATCAGATAAAAAAGAATTTGGAGATTTTTCCACGAATGTTGCATTAAGGATTATGATTCCAGGTATTCAACCTCAAACAACTGCTGAAGAAATAGCCAAATTAATCAGGCAATCAAAGGATATGTGTTTATTTGAAAAAATAGAGGTAAGAAATGGTTTTATAAACTTCTTTTTAAAAAATTATCAATACCAGCAGATTATTGAAAATATATTAGCAGAAAGGGATAAATATGGAAGTATTAATGCAGGTAAAAATCAAAAAATTCTTATAGAGTTTGTTAGTGCTAATCCTACAGGGCCTCTTACAATAGCCCATGGAAGACAGGCGGCTTATGGAGAAGCATTATCCCGTATTTTAAAATTTGCAGGCTATCAGGTGACAAAAGAGTATTATCTAAATGATTGCGGCAGACAGATGGACCTTTTAGGGGAATCTTTAAAGGCCAACTATTATCAAATAAAAGGAGAAAATTTTTCTATCCCTGAGGATGGATATCAGGGCGGGTATTTAAAAGAAATAGCCAAAATGATTCCAGAAGAAGTTAATGACACATCAAAAGAATTCTGGACACATTTTGCAGAAAAAGAAATTTTAAATGGAATTAAAAAAGACCTTTTGGATTTTGGTATTTCTTTTGATTCATGGGTAAGAGAAAGTTCTTTAAGGGAAAACGGAAAGGTGGAGGAAATAATAGATAAATTAAAATCAAAAGAGCTGATTTATGAAAAAGAAAATGCCCTGTGGTTTTCTTCAACATCTTTTGGAGATGATAAAGACAGGGTGTTAAAAAAACAGGATGGTTCTTATACTTATTTTGCCCCGGATATTGCGTATCATTATCAAAAAATAGAGAAAGGTTATAATCTATTGGTTGATATATGGGGGCCGGACCATTTTGGCTATATACCAAGACTAAAAGCCGCACTTAAATGTTTTGGTTTTTCAGAAGATAAATTAAAGGTTATTATAGTTCAGCTGACTACTCTGTATAGAGGAAAAGAAAAAATATCAATGTCAACCAGAAAAGACCAGTTTATTTCATTAAGGCAGTTAATGGATGAAGTGGGTTCTGATGCCACAAAGTTTTTTTATCTTTTCAGAAAAGCAGAGAGTCATCTTGATTTTGACCTGGAACTTGCCAAAAAACGGACAGAGGAAAACCCTGTTTATTATATTCAGTATGCTTATGTCAGGGCTTCTCATATAATAAAATTCGCTCAGGAAAACAGTTTGGGAAATAACAATTTGCTGGATATTGATATATCTGTTCTTGATAAAGATGAAGAAAAGGAAATATTAAAAAAGATCGCTTTTTTCCCGGAAATTATAAAACAGATAAGTTTAAATTTACAGGTTTCCGGCCTTGCGCAATACCTTCTTGAAGTATCTAATATGTTTCATTCCTATTATCAAAAATATAGAATTGTAACATCTGAGGATAAAACTATTTCCCATGCCCGTATTATGCTTGTTGAATGTATCCTGAGAGTTCTTTCAAATGGACTAACACTTCTCGGAATTTCCTTGCCTGAAAAAATGTAATAAAATTTGACTTATAATAAATTTTTATAATATAATAAAATGTTATGCCAAGCAAAAAAGAAATTACCACAATAATTCAAAATATAGGTCTCTGGGACAAAAAATCTATTGATAGCGCTCTTGAAGAAATGGAAAAAACCGGCAATCTCTTAAAAGAGATTTTTCAAACAAGAGGTCTTTTACCTTATGGGGAAATCCCCCCTACACTTTTTTTTCAGCTTGGAATAGTTTTACAGGAACTTCCAGCCAGAGAAATTCCCCAGGAATTAATAGGATTAATAAGTCCTTCTATGGCGAACAAATATCATATTATACCCTGGGAAATAAGAGAAACAGGAGCTCTTGTTTTTGTTTCTGATGACCCATTAAATATTCTTGCCTCAGACTATTTTAAAAAAGAATTAAACTGGGAGAAAGATGTTGATTTTATTATTACATTTCCTAAAGAAATAGAACAGCTTATAAATAAATATTACACATTAGAGACAGAAGAAACACAGGATTTTTCTGCCATGCTTTCAGAAATTGGAAGTTCTGAAATACTTGATGAAGAAAATGATGAAATTATTACAGATGAAGATGAAGAAGCACTGGCTCTTCAGGCTCCTGTTGTAAAAATTGTAAATCTTATACTTGTTGAGGCTTTAAGAAGAAGGGCAAGCGATATTCATCTGGAACCCCTTGAAAAGAGATTTCGTATTCGCTATAGAATAGATGGACTTCTTTATGAGGCGCTAACTCCACCAAAAAGAATTGAAAGAGCAGTAACAGCCCGTATAAAACTTATGTCAAAGATGAATTTGGCAGAAAAAAGACTACCTCAGGATGGACGAATAATGCTTGATATAGGAGGTCGTCCGATAGATTTTCGTGTATCTTCTCTACCTGGTATATATGGAGAAAGTATTGTTATGAGAATCCTTGATAAAACAACTATGCTTAAGGACCTTGAACAGCTTGGATTTCTTACTCACGACCTTAATATATGGAATAATCTTTTAAAATATTCAGGGGGAATTGTTCTTGTTACAGGTCCTACAGGCAGTGGTAAAACAACAACTCTTTATGCATCACTAAAAAAACTTAACAACACTGATAAAAAATTAATGACTGTTGAAGAACCTGTAGAATATCAGATACAGGGAATAAATCAGACTCCTGTAAAATCTGAAATAGGATTAACATTTTCTTCTGTTTTAAGGTCATTTCTTAGGCAGGCTCCTGATACTATTCTTGTAGGAGAAATACGTGATTCTGAAACTGCGGATATTGCTATTCGTGCAGCATTAACAGGCCATCTTGTATTTTCAACACTACATACAAATGATGCGCCAGGTGCTATTCCAAGATTAACAGATTTAGGTGTTCCACCATTTTTAGTGGCTTCGTCTGTTCAGGGGGTTATGGCTCAAAGACTTGTCAGGGTATTATGTAAAAATTGCAAGGAACTTGTTGAACCCGATGAACAAACAAAAAAAATCCTGAACATAAAAGAGGGGGAAAAGGTGACAATCTATGAACCCCGCGGATGTGCTGAGTGTAATTATACAGGATTTATAGGAAGAATTGGTATATTTGAAATGTTTATTATGAATTATGACTTAAGAGAACTCACTTTAAAAAGAGCCTCAGCTTTTCAATTAAGAGAAGTTGCAAGAAAATATGGAATGAGGTCAATGAAAGAAGATGGTTTGGAAAAGGTTAAATTAGGCTGGACAACAATAAAAGAAGTGTTGGATATTACAGGAGATATTGAGTAATGCCGAAAAGAATAGAAGAACTATTGGAAATAATTGTCAAAGAAAATGCCGCTGACCTTCATTTAAATGTTGGACTCCCTCCAATGATGAGGGGAAGAAAAGGTCTTAAACCAATGGATAGTCAGGCTCTTACTTCAGATGATACCACAGCATATATGAAAGCCATTACATCCAGAGAGCATCAGGAAGAACTTCAAAAAGTGGGTGGAACAGATTTTGGTTTTGCATTTAAGGATATAGCAAGATTTCGTGTAAGTGTATTTAAGGAAAAAGCGCAGATTGCAATGGCCCTCCGTCTTATTCCTTACCAGTTTCTTAGTTTCAAGGAGATAGGATTGGATGAAAAAACAATGAGGTATATTATTACAAAGCCACGTGGTTTGGTACTGGTTACAGGACCTACCGGCAGTGGTAAAACAACTACCCTTGCCTCTGTTATTAATTATATAAATGAGCATATGGGAAAGCATATTATTACTGTTGAAGACCCTATTGAATATTATCATAATCATAAACGGTCAATTATTACACAAAGAGAACTTGGTGTAGATGTTCCTACCTTTGCAGAGGCATTAAGAAGAGGCTTAAGACAGGACCCGGATGTTTTCCTTGTTGGTGAAATGAGAGACCTTGAAACTATTGAAGCCGCTATAACAGCAGCAGAAACAGGCCATCTTGTTTTTGGCACACTTCATACCACAGGAACTGCCAGAACAATTGATAGAATTGTTAATGTATTTCCTGTGGCACAACAGGAACAGATAAGAATGATGCTTTCTGTTTCAATTTTGGCTATAATATCCCAGATACTACTTAATAGGGTTGACAAGCCTGGAAGAATTGCAGGATTTGAGGTGATGATTTCCACAGCCTCAATACAAAATCTTATACGGGAAAAAAAGACTTATCGTATTACTTCTGATATACAAACCGGTGGTAAGTGGGGTATGTATACATTAGATGCCTGTTTAATGAAACTCTTTAAAGAAAAAAAGATTTCCTTTGATGATGTTTTAATTTATAGTTATGACCCACAACAGGTGGTGACACAGTTAATAGCTGAAGAAGTAATTGATACTGAATCTGCAATTGCTGCCCAGGCTCAAAAAGAAGGGCTTCAGGAAGTCACGCTTGATGATGAAATGGAACAAAAAGAAAAAATACAAAACCAGGAGACACAAAGTGCCGGAGAAAAAGTTATTAGGTGAAATACTTTTGGAAAAGGGAATGCTTTCAGAAATGGAATTGGAAATAGCCCTAAAAGAACAAAGACAAACCAAACAATTATTGGGAAGAGTTCTTATTGAGAAGGGATATATTCAGGAAAAGGACCTGTTAGAAGCCCTTGGTATACAATCAGGAATAGAAACTGTTAATTTGAAAAACACTGTTATTGAAAAAGATGCTATAAGTGTGTTTCCTTCTGCTCTTGCCAAAACCTATAATGTTTTACCAATAAAATTTGAAAAAAATACTATTACACTTGCAGTAAGTGATGCGTTAAATCTCAATATGCAGGATGATATTTCATTTGTTTTAAATTACAAAGTAAAAATGGTTTTAGCAGATAAAAATGATATTCAGGAACTTATTTCCACTTATTATGGAGCAGAAATAGAATCAGTTGATGACCTTGTCAAATGGTTATCCCAGGATGTTGCAGAAATGGAAGAACTTGATACCCTTGCTTCATCAAGGGGGGAATATGCCACAATCACAAGTCTTGAAGAAATAGCTTCTCTTCCGCCTGTTGTAAAACTTTTTGATATTATTCTCCTTCAGGTAATCAGGGATAATGCCTCTGATGTTCATCTTGAACCTTTTGAAGAAGATTTTCGTGTCCGGTATAGAGTTGATGGTGTTCTTTATGATATGATACATCCTCCAAAAGGTCTTGCCTTTGCTCTTTTCTGCAGATTTAAGATAATGGCAGGGATGGATATTGCAGAAAGAAGACTCCCTCAGGATGGAAGAATTGAGCTTTCTATTATGGGAAGGCCTGTAGACCTGCGTGTTTCAACTGTTCCAACGGTTTTTGGAGAATGTCTGGCTATCCGTGTTCTTGATAGAGGTAAAACCATATTTGAGCTTGAAACAATAGGGCTCCTTGAAAAAGAAAGAGAAATAGTTGAAACCCTTATGAAAAAACCTTATGGGATAATTCTTGCTACAGGACCAACAGGAAGTGGAAAAACAACTACTCTTTATTCTATGATAAGAAAAATTAATACCCCTGAAGTAAAAGTAATAACAACAGAAGACCCTGTAGAATATATGCTTGAAGGAGCAGTACAGGTTCCAATAAAAGAAAATATCGGACTTACATTTGCTGCCTGTATAAGAAGTATTTTAAGGCAGGACCCTGATATTATACTTGTTGGTGAAATTAGAGATTTTGAAACAAGTCAGATGGCTATACAATCCGCCTTAACAGGTCATATTGTTTTAAGCACTCTTCATACAAATGATGCTCCTTCCACAGTTATGAGACTTATTGATATGAAGGTTGAACCTTTTCTTCTTTCTTCAACAATACAGGGTATAATCGCCCAGAGACTTGTCAGGGTTCTCTGTCCAAGATGCAAACAGGAATATAAACCATCCGAAGAGGAAATGATTGCATTTAGTTTAACAGCCCAGCAGATTGAAAAAATGAAATTTTATAAAGCCAAAGGATGTCCATTTTGTAGGGGTGGATATAAAGGAAGGCTTGCTATATTTGAAGTTCTTGTTCCTACAGAATTATTCTGGAAAGCCGTAATTGAAAGAAAACCTTTGGGAGAAATCAGGAAGATAGCCATAGAAGATTGTGGTATGAAAACATTGGTGGAAGATGGACTTGAAAAGGTTTCTATGGGAATAACCTCATTGGAAGAAATTGCAAGAGAAGTACATGGTTATGGTTGATAATAAATAATAACAACTATTTACTTTTTCCTATATTTTCAAGTATAATAAATAAACTTAGGAAAATATTATGCCAATATTTCAATATAATGCTCTTGATTCTTCTGGGAAAACCTTAAAAGGAAGCCTTGATGCTGTTACTTTACAGGATGCTATAAGCAAGCTTAAAAGTATGGGGTACTTTGTTACAAATATCGTTTCCCCCAAACCTTCCAAGTCTGAATCTGTTCAAATACCAGCGCCTTCACAGCCGCAATCTCAGGGTTTACCGCAAGCCAAGAAAAAAAAGAAAAAGCAAAAAGTTTCTATGAGTATGAATATTAACATTCCATTTCTTGGTAATAAAATAAAAGGCAAGGAATTGACAATTATTACAAGACAGCTTGCTACACTTATTGGCGCAGGATTGCCTTTGCTGCGTGCTTTAAAGGTTATTGAAGAACAAAGCTCCAGTTCTGCTTCTCCTATTATTAGAAAGATTGCTGCAAATATTGAAGAGGGCGCACTTTTTTCTGAATCTCTGGCAAAATTCCCAAAAAGTTTTACAAGGATTTATGTTTCAATGATTAAAGCAGGTGAAGCCAGTGGGTCTCTGGAAATAATATTAAGAAGATTAGCTGATTTTATGGAAAAAGAAGCCAAAATAAAAGGAAAAATAAAATCAGCAATGGCATATCCGATAATGGTTATTATTGTTGCTTCTGCAATTTTAACATTTATTATGTTGAAAATTATACCAATATTTGTAGGTATTTTTAAAAGTTTTAATGCTGGAACTCTTCCTGCTCCCACATTATTACTTATGCATCTGTCAAATATATTTAGACATAAATTTTATCTTGTAGTTATATGGGTAATAGCATTTGTTATATTTTATAAAATTTTAAATAAAATCAGATTTACAAAATTCTGGATTGATAAAGGTAAAATGCGTATGCCTGTTTTTGGCCCTCTTGTTTCAAAAACAATATTTGCCCGTTTTTCAAGTACATTTGCAACACTTATAACAAGTGGTGTCCCAATTTTACAGGCATTGCAGATTGTCAGGGATACAGTTGGCAATTCAGTTGTTGCCAAAGGGGTTAATGAAATAAGAAACAGAGTAAGGGAAGGAGAAGGAATATCAGGGGTAATGGGAAGAACAAAAGTATTTCCTCCGATGGTAACCCATATGATTGCTGTTGGGGAAGAAACAGGAGCAATAGATGCCATGCTTGAAAAGGTGGCAGATGCCTATGAAGCAGAAGTTGATGCAGCAGTCAGTGCCTTAACATCAATATTGGAACCTGTTTTAATAGTGTTTTTGGGAGGAATTATAGGCTTTATAGTTATTTCCATCTGGATGCCTTTGATTAAACTTGACCTTGCTATGGAAAAATAAAAGTAAATGATATAAAAGTGTTTGAAGAATATATTAAGGGAATAATAGTATACTTAAAAAAGCAAGACAAGAGGAGGATAAAATAATGGATAAAAAAATGGAGATATTTAAGAGTGCAAATCATAGTAAGAGCGGTTTTACCCTCATAGAGCTTTTGGTTGTCATAGCCATTATTGCTATCCTTGCAGCCATGCTTCTTCCTGCTTTAACCAAGGCAAAACAAAAAGCCAATGAAGCAGTGGATATGAATAATATAAGACAATTTGAAACAGCATTTCAGATGTATGAACAGGATAATCACCAGAATTTCCCTGTTGCATATGGGACATATACCAATTCTCTTTATCCTTCATCTGACAATAGCAATCCGAAAATTTATCCTGCAGTAGGTACTGGGACCATTTATCCTGATTATCTAAATAATTCAAAGATTTTCTGGTCCCCTGGAGCAATAAATAGAGGGGTTCCTCCTCCAACAGGTCCAATAATTGGAAATGGGGATCAACTTGGGTCCTCAGATTATCAAAATGAATGGTATGCCAGTTATGCTTTTACTTTTGGTTTGACACTAGGTAATACTCTTTCTGTTCCTGTGCCAATCATAAGTGACAAGGGGATATATAATACAGGAAGTCTTTCTCAATATCCCAATCTATATCAGAATTTAGCTTATCCGAGTAATGTATTTAATCCATTAGCAGGAAATTTTCCTGATGGTATAAATGTAGGTTATATAGATGGGTCTGCAGCGTGGATACCTATTTCACATATAGTATGGGCAAATCTTAATTTTACTTATTACAACAATAATCCACCTAATGTAGCATGCCAATCAGATGGAACAGGACTAAATGTTTCAGGCCCCTATACATCTCTTACTTCTACTCAACAACAAGATTGGGGACAATAATAAAAAAATTATAAATGGAGGACAAAAATGAATAAAAAAGGTTTTACCCTTATAGAGCTTTTGGTTGTCATAGCAATTATTGTTATTCTTATGTCAATGCTTTTGCCTGCTTTGAAAAAAGGACAACAAACAGCAGCAATTGACCAGGCAAAAGCAGAAATGGCAGCCCTTGCAGGGACAGAAGAAATGGTAAAGAATGATACAGGCTGGTATGTTAGATTAGCAGATTTAGGGAATAAATCGCCATTAACTTCAACTGAGGTTAGTCCTGTGGTTAATGGAGCAAGCATGGGTTCTTATACAGATACGACTGATACTTTTGCTTATGTGCAATGGAAGAATTATCCCAACACACCACCCATTTATACAGATTCAACATCTTCAGAAAGTCAGTTAACATATCCTACAACATGGAATGGACCATACCAGATATTTCAACCAAAAGATTGTTATTATTCTGGACAGGGTTCCTATCAGGCAAATGGTTCTCTTTTAACTGTAAAATCCACAGTTCCAACGGGTGGACCTGGTGAATGGCGTGGTTCTCCTGTTCAAGTTTCTGATGGTACTCCTCTTGACCCATGGGGGCATCCATATCTTATGGCATGGAATTCTAATTTAGATGTTATGGTAATTTATTCTGGGGGCCCTGATGGTGTTTTAGGGACAGAAGCTGGAGCAGTAGTTGCCGGAGATACAGCTGTAAATGGAACAGGAGCCAGTACTGATACCATTAATAAGAGTGATGACCTGGTATATGAATTCAGGTAAGAGTAAGATTCCTGAGAAATTCTTCACAGGGAATACATAAAATTTCATCTTTTTTTATTTTTCCATATTAAGTCCAAAAATGGAATTAGTACTTCCAAAATTTATATTTACAAAATAAATAGAATAGTAGTATAATAAATATGGGGTGAGGAAAATGAGAGGGAAAAAAGGACAGGCTTTAATTGTTGTTCTTGTCTTTATAGCTGTATTTGTAGGTATTATTGCCACAGTAGTTCTTATATCAGTAGTAACTTATAAAAAAGCAAATTATTCACATAATAAACTAATTGCTCAGGAACTTGCAGAAACAGGTATTCAGGATGCACTCTACAAACTAAATTATGAATACCATGATACAAACCATATTTATGGATTTTGTTCAGGGCCGGAAAATATTTTAACTCCTGTTAGTCCTAATCCTGGCTCATGTCTTCTAAAAACAATGTCGGATAATAATGATACAGATACCACAGAAACCTATACAATTCCTGCAACACTTCTTAATATTCCCGGAGCATCCTCATCTGATGGAGTAACAGTGTCTTTAAACATATATAATGATAACAAGACTTATGATACTTTAACAGCAGTTGGAACATATAAGGGTAACCAGGTAACAATTTCTACAGATATAAGAACAATAAGTAATTATTTCCCAGGGGCTCCGGCAACAGGAAATCTAACTTTATCTTTATCTGATGGTACTAATCAAGATACAAAAGGAATCCCTGAAGCATTCAACAAACATGTAATTTATGCTACAACCGTTTCGCCTGCTTCTCCGGCAACAATCATAATAGGAAATGTATATACAAGAACTTCTCCTCCAGTTACATTGCCAACTGATGAAACATGGACAGAAACAACTACCGTTACAAATCCTCCCCTGTCCGTTCCTACTCTTGCCCCTTCCTCTACTCCTGTTTCCCTTATTAGTCTTATGCCTGTGCCGGGTTCTCTTCCTTATATATTTCAAGATGGAAACGAAAATGGAAATCCTATTCCTCCTGGATTTGGGGTAACCTATACTGCTACTTACACCGGAAAAGGAAAAGGAAAGGGAAATCTAAAAACTGAAACATATATAATTAATGGAGCAAATATTAGTTCAGAAAGATGGCTATTTAAAACAGCTAATGGAGCTCCGACAAGCGATGTTCTTACTGTAGAAATTGAAGGAAATACAACAATGTCATCAGGTGGAGCAGTAATAGTTGGCAATCCAGGAGACCTACAAGAAGAAGATTTAATATTTGAGGGCTCCATTACACATCCTTTACCAGGGCAATTTGTTGCTCAAAATGATATTACAATAGATTCAAGTTCCTGCCCATATATTGGAACTCCTGGAGAAGTAACTTTATGGGCCGGAGGAAATCAAGGAGGAGCAACCAATCAAATTAATATGAATTATACTACAGGCTCTACACCTGTAATATATGGAGATGTAGTTGGAGTTAATGGATTTAATTTTACCCCTGCGACAAATCCTATAACAATATATGGAGCAATAATTTCTGGAACAAGTTTAGATTTACCTTCAAGTTTAAATTTAACTTTGGATTTAAATACTTCTCCTTTGGATACACAACCAGCAGCTATTTTAATAAATGACCCTTCTGGAAGCGCTACTTTAGACATTGAATCTACTCCTACTATTACATTAGGACCAAATCAGATAGCAACAGTTATGAATTATTCTTCAGCACCTACTATTACAATAAATGGAAATTTGAATACTGATACTATGTTTCAACCAGGAGTAATCGCGTATGCTACAAATTCTGCTAATAATGCAACAATTACAATTGGAAATACTAATCCTGCCACAAATATCAATGGTTTTATTTATGCGGCTACTGCCTCTGGTGGTGCAGGAACAGGAAATATTACATTAAGCCCTGGATACACGGGAACTATTTATGGTGCTCTTATTGCAAATGGGACAGTGACTTTAAATGGTGGAACTGTAACCTGGGACCCAGACCCATATAAAATGGATAATAATTATGTTTATACTGGTTTTGTTGGAGGGCAAAGGGTATTTGTGCCTTATAACTGGCAAATAACATGGTGAAAAAAATGCGAAATAATCACGACGTCTCTATTTATCATAGAGGTAGTGCTTCTCAAAGAAGGCGGAGAGTATGTGCAGGTAGTGATTGTTCTGGACATAAAAGTTCAGGATTGACTTTTTTAGAGGTAATATTGGCTATTACACTCCTTGCTATTGTTTTAGGAGGGGGGCTTATACTGATTGGTCATAATATGATAATAATAAAAAACGCTGAGGAAACTATGGTTGCTACAGCCCTTACTCAATATGCCATACAGGATGCAAGGAATATGGATTTCCCCCCAGTGTATTATGATAGATTAGCAAATGAATTAAAGTCTTTCCCTAATGAATTTATTCCTTCTCTTCAATATGCCAATCCTATAAATCCGACTTATAAGCAATATGGGAGAAATATAACTCCTTTAAAGTTTCAAAATGATTATAGTGTTATTAGATATATAATTGCTTATGGCTCAAATGGGGTTCCTTTTCAGATGACTACATCTAATGAAAATTATGCGATGGAATTGGAGATTATTGTATATGTCATTC
>JAMCZX010000044.1 GCA_023485205.1 Candidatus Omnitrophota bacterium
TATTACGCAAACTTTTTAAAATTGTCAATTTTTTCTCATTGCTCTTATCAAGAACAAACAAAATCCTGATGTCAGAAAAACCCGCTTTTTTAATAAAATCCGAAAAAATTCTTGTTTTTGGCCGGCTTATTTCCGGTGATATTGAAACAAGGCAGAATTTTTCATCAAGTATTCTTGAAAAAAGAGCATCTCTCAGGGCTTTTTCTTTCATCTTTCTTGGAAGAAATTGTCTGTAATCGCGCGGTTTAGGCCCAAATGCAACCCCACCATGTCTCCAGACAGGATTTCTTGTTGTTCCCACCCTTGCCCTTCCGGTTCCTTTCTGTCTCCATGGTTTTTTCCCGCTGCCGGAAACATCCCCTTTTGTTTTCACGGATACGGTCCCCTGTCTCTGGTTGGCAAGATAACCTACAACGTACCTGTAAAGAACGTCCTTATTTATTTTTTCTTTCTCATTTATGTCAAATATTTCCTTACCGATTTTCTCGCCATCAAGACTAAAAACTGCTATTTCTTTTATCATATTGAACTTTTTTTAACCGCCTTTTGGACAAAAATAATATTGTTTTCTGCACCAGGAACCGCTCCTTTTATAAGTATTATATTTTTATTCGCAAAAATTTTTATAATCCTCAGGTTTTGAACTGTCATCCGTTTGTTTCCCATATGGCCTGCCATTTTTGTTCCTTTAATAGTACCCTGGGGACTGGTTGAGCCGATAGAACCCGGCTTTCTGTGTTGCATGGAACCATGTGATGAAGAACCACCTTTGAATCCATGCCTTTTTACCACACCCTGAAAACCCTTTCCTTTTGTTTTACCTACAACATCCACAAACTCCCCTTCTTTAAAAATATCCACCTTTAACTCATTGCCTATGGCAATCTGCGGTGCCTGTGAAATTTTATATTTTACCTCCATCAGATGCTTTAACAAGGGAAGATTTAATTTCTTCAAATGTCCGATAAGAGGTTTTTTTAATTTTTTTTCATTAACGACGTTATATCCAATCTGGACGGCAGAATACCCGTCTGTTTCCATTGTTTTCAGCTGTGTTACATAACATGGACCAACCTCAAGGACTGAAACATCAACAGATTTCCCTTTTTCATCAAAGTATCTTGTCATACCAAGTTTTTTACCCAATAATCCTTCTATCATTTATTTACTCCAGTTTCATTTCAATCTCCACACCGGATGGAAGATTGATGCGACTAAGAGCATCCACTGTTCTTGTTGATGGCTCAATAATATCAATAAGTCTTTTATGTGTAAGGAGTTGAAACTGCTCCCTGCTTTTTTTATGGACATGAGGGGACCTTATTACGGTATAGATTTCTCTTTTTGTCGGAAGAGGAACAGGCCCTATTGTTTTTACTCCGGTACTTTTAACAATCTCAATAATCTGTTTTACAGATTCATCCAAAATTCTATGGTCAAAGCTTCTTACTTTTATTCTTATCTTTTTTGTGTTCATAATATCCTTCAAAATAAGTTAGACTTTATTTCACGGATAAGTTCTGGATTGCTCTTTCCTGCTTTATAAATACTTTTTTTCAAATAAGTCATTAAAGACAATCCAAACTTATTTCCTACCATTGTAAATATCTCTTCCTAAGTTATTCAATGATTTCTGATATTGCACCCGCTCCTACTGTCCTGCCTCCCTCTCTTATTGCAAATCTTAACCCTTTCTCCATCGCTATCGGCATTATCAATCCCGCCTCCACCTCTATGTTATCACCAGGCATTACCATCTCCACCCCAGCAGGCAGTTTTATGTCTCCGGTTACGTCTGTCGTCCTGAAATAAAATTGCGGACGATACCCGTTGAAAAATGGCGTGTGCCTGCCTCCTTCCTCTTTCTTTAATATGTATACCTGTGCCTTGAATTTCTTGTGCGGCGTTATACTGCCAGGAGCCGATATTACCATCCCTCTCTCTATCTGTTCCTTCTCCGCCCCTCTCAATAATAACCCAACGTTGTCCCCTGCCTCCGCATCATCCAATATCTTGCGGAACATCTCTATACTGGTTACCACTGTCTTGCCAGTCCCTTCCTTTAATCCTACTATGTCTACCTCCTGTCCCGCCTTTATCTTTCCTCTCTCTACTCTCCCTGTCGCTACTGTCCCACGCCCGGTTATTGAAAATACATCCTCCACCGCAAGCAAAAACGGCTGGTCCACCGCCCTAACAGGCGTCGGTATGTAATTATCTATCGCTTCCATTAGTTCCCATATGCACTTTGCCTTATCATCCGTCCTGTCTCCTGTCTCACTCTTTAGAGCCTCCACTGCTGAACCTTTTATTATCGGTATCTTGTCCCCGGGATAGTCATACTTGCTTAATAATTCCCTTATCTCCAGCTCCACCAGGTCTATTAATTCCTTGTCCTGCATCATGTCCATCTTGTTCATAAATACCACTATCGCCGGCACTCCCACCTGCCTTGCCAATAATATGTGCTCCCGCGTCTGCGGCATCGGACCATCCGGCGCACTTACCACAAGAACTGCTCCATCCATCTGCGCTGCCCCGGTTATCATGTTCTTTATGTAATCTGCATGCCCGGGACAATCTATGTGAGCATAATGTCTCTTCTCTGTCTCATATTCTATGTGCGCTATCTGGATTGTTAATCCCCTCTCCTTTTCTTCCGGCGCCTTGTCTATATCCTCATATTTGAAAAAATTTGCCTTCTTTGTCTTGGATAATATATACGTGATCGCACTCGTTAATGTCGTCTTTCCATGGTCCACATGCCCTATTGTCCCTATGTTTACGTGCGGTTTACTCCTTACAAATTTTTCCTTTGCCATTGTCTACCCCCCTTGACATTACTTCCCCTTATTTAATTATTT
>JAMCZX010000024.1 GCA_023485205.1 Candidatus Omnitrophota bacterium
TGATGAAGATAGAAAAAGGATTAGATCTGCCGGCTGTTTCTTCTGCGATGGAATCTTTGCAGAGAGAAGTACAAAACTCACTGGACTACTGGAGATATACTATCAAGGGACAGGATATTAACGAAATTTATGTTTGTGGCGGAGCTGCCAAAATGAATGGTTTCAGTGAAGCTTTTTCTAATAAAACAGGAGTTCCATTTCATACTTTAAATCCTCTTGAGTTTATAGGGATAGATCCCAAATATAAAGAAATTTTAAAAGAAAAAGGTCCTGAATTATCTATTGCCTGCGGTATTGCCTTAAGACAGTTAAAAAGTACATTTATAGACCTGGATATGACACCTTTTGAATTGATAAGAATAAAAGAATTTAAAAGCTCTATACCATATATTTTTATTTCTTTGCTTTTTGCAGTTTTACTGATTATAACGCCGGGATTTTTTCTTAATGAAAAAAAAATAGTTTTACAGAATTTTTCTAAACAGGTAGATGCTTCTCTGAAAGGATATGAAAAATATAAACCTGATGTTGATAAATTGGAGGCATCCATCAGTTCTATTGAAAATAACATTTCCACGGCAAAAGAACTTTTAAAAAAGAAATCTATTTGGCTTGAAAGAATTCTTGAAATAGGAAATACTCTCCCGAGCAGTCGTATTTATCTGATAAGTATTACGCCTGGCAGGGAGACTTCTAAAAAATCTTCTGCACCTGGTGTACCTTCAGCACCAGGAATGCCACCGGTAGCACCAGGAATGCCACCGGGAGCACCGGGAATGCCACCGGGAGCACCGGGAATGCCACCGGGAGTACCGGGAATGCCACCGGCTTCGGGAGCGCAGGCTCCTGCATCTGTAGCAAAATCATCTATTCCTGTCTCATCTTCAACATTAACGTTAAAAGGCGAGGTAATAGTTACAAATTTAAAAACTGCATTCAATGACCTGGAGACTTTTGTTCAGAAATTGTCAACAATTAAAAGTTTTTCATCTGTTACTATAAGTTCTGTTGAATTAAATAAGGCAAATAATAAATTAAGATTTACTTTGCTTGTTCAATTAAAATAAAATGAAAAAAATATTATTAATTTTAAAAACAAACATTTTATTCGTTTCTCTTTTTATTGTTTTGATAATAATAGGGATTGGAATAAAAATTTTATTAAAAATGGAACAGGATATCAATAAGATACAAGGTAAAATAAAACCTGAGTATAAACAACTTATAAAATACGAAACATCACAACAACAGGTTCCATCCCCTCAACTTATAACTGAATTAACTGAAAAAAAAGAACAGAAAAAAAGACTATTTAATTATTTTTTAACAAAATTTTCCGCAACATATCCTGAGATTCCTGAATTTAAAACGTTTCCTAAGGTGGAATATAAGGAATTTCTTCTTGAAACAGAATCATCCCTGAATAAAAGAGCAAAAGAAAATGGTGTTATGCTGCCGGAATCCTTGGGCTTTTCAGAAACAGGTTTCCCGTCATCTTCACAAATTCCGGTTTTATCTCTTCAACTGTCTGTTCTTAAAAATTTTCTGAACCTTCTTATTGATGCAGGAATAGAAGTTGTTAATAGTGTAATTCCTGGTACTCCTTCAACTGTAGCATTTTATCAAATTTTACCTCTTAGTGTAAGTATAACAGGAACAAGTGGGGAAATTATAAGATTTTTTAACGAGCTTGATACTCCATCATCATTTTTTATTCTTAAGGATTTTTCAATTGTAAGGATAGAGCCTGGAGTTTTTAAGGCAGACCTTACAATTAATGTGGTTATATTGAAAAAAAATGAATAAAAATTTATCAGAAAATAATAGAAATAATAAGGGAAGAAGACTAATGAAGGATGTAAAAAACTTTAAAAAAAACAACGTTTTGAAATTTGTCAATGCGCTTAAACAAAAAAATAATGATGCATTGATAAAAAACAGGGAAGAGAAATCTTTGAAAAAAAAGATAAATCAGGAAACAAAAAGAAAATTGAAAGATGAGAAAAAAGAAAGGACTTTAATAGACAGACAGAAAAAACTTATTTTAATGAATGAGATTGAAGCAAAAAGAGCGGAAAAAAAGAAAAGGCTGATTGCCTTTATCGGTTTTTTGAAAGAGAACAACAGGAAAAAGAGACAGACAGCAATAGAACAGGCAAAGCAGAAGAAATTACAGGTTCTTGCGAAGAGAGAGCAAAAGAGGCAGGTCCTTTTAGCCGCGCAGAAGGCAAGGGAGGAACAACAGAAGACAAGGGGGATTGAACAGAAAAAGAGGGAGGAAGAAAACGCAAGAAACAGGGAACAACAGGCTGCTGAAAGGATTCGTAAAAAACAGGAGGAGCAGAATAAACAGAAAGAAGAAAAGGCAGCCCTTTTGTTAGCATTGAAGGCGAAGAAAGAGGAAAAAGAAAAAGAAAGAGCCATTCAGAAGGAAAAGTTACAGGCTGCACGTGAGAAAAAAGAATCACTTTTAAAAGAGAAATCAAGGAATGCCGAGGAAAAAAAGAAAAGGCTGATTGCCTTTATCGGTTTTTTGAAAGAGAACAACAGGAAAAAGAGACAGACAGCAATAGAACAGGCAAAGCAGAAGAAATTACAGGTTCTTGCGAAGAGAGAGCAAAAGAGGCAGGTCCTTTTAGCCGCGCAGAAGGCAAGGGAGGAACAACAGAAGACAAGGGGGATTGAACAGAAAAAGAGGGAGGAAGAAAACGCAAGAAACAGGGAACAACAGGCTGCTGAAAGGATTCGTAAAAAACAGGAGGAGCAGAATAAACAGAAAGAAGAAAAGGCAGCCCTTTTGTTAGCATTGAAGGCGAAGAAAGAGGAAAAAGAAAAAGAAAGAGCCATTCAGAAGGAAAAGTTACAGGCTGCACGTGAGAAAAAAGAATCACTTTTAAAAGAGAAATCAAGGAATGCCGAGGAAAAAAAGAAAAGGCTGATTGCCTTTATCGGTTTTTTGAAAGAGAACAACAGGAAAAAGAGACAGACAGCAATAGAACAGGCAAAGCAGAAGAAATTACAGGTTCTTGCGAAGAAAGAGCAATTAAAGAAAACAAAAGAAAATAAAATACTTGAAAAACAAATACAGGGAAAAACACTTCAATTAATAAATTTAGCAGAAATCCTTCAACAAAATATTTCACAACAGGTTGCTGCAGTCTCCAATAAAATTTCTCCTTCTGTTAAAAAAGCAGCCGGGGAACCTATTCCCAAAATAAAAACCAAAGTAAAAAAACCTGCAGAAACAGCACAAAAACCTGTGTTTGCTTTATTCCCTTTATTTGCAAGAAAAAAATCTGCAGAAGCCGTTATGCCCGCAGCTGCTGTTATACCCACGGCTGTAGGATTCAAAAAGTATGTTGAACCATTCATGCTGGTTCCTTTTATAAGGAAAAATCTTTTTAAAATTTTTGCAGCTGTTCTTTTTTCAGGGATACTTGGGGAAATAGGTTTTTATAGCGCAACTTTTAAATCTCCTGCAGATGTATTTAAAAAGAAATACGGGACAGGTGTTCCTGCAAAGCCTTTAACACCAATAAAACCAAAGGTAAAGAAAGAAAAAATTCCTGTCAAAATAGCAGGAAGCATTAGTATAGAAGGAAAGAGAAATCCATTTTCACCAGAGGTTCTTACTATGCAGGTTTTAAAAAGGCCCCAATTTACAGGAATAGCACTTGCTTATCAGCCTGAAGTCATTTCTGTTGAACAATCCCCTTCAATTATTTCAACTTCTTCAGTTTCCTCATCTCCTGCTTATCAACCTGCTGAGGTTTCTTCTATATTAAAACCTGAAAGACCATCATTACCTTCATTTATTTCCCCTGAAGAAATATCCAGACCCCAGGTTTCTACTCTTATGGTTCCTCCGGAAATAAAAAATCCTTTTGTATACAGGGGTTCAATGATTATAAATGGTATAGAATACTTTTTCCTTGAGACAGATGATAGAACTTACAGGGGAGCGATTGGAGACACTGTCAAAGGTTTTAGAATTATAAGAAAGCAGGATAATAAAATTTATCTTTCAAAGGGTGGGAGGATTATAGAACTTTCAACCCAATAGCGAGCCAGAACTTATCTCTCGGACATTGTCCATATTTCTTATATCGGAATTTCAGAAATGGTTAATGGTTGCTTGACAATAGAAAAAGGGGTATAATAAAAATCAGGGGGTTAATAAAATGCGATTCCAAAATAAAATCAGGTTAAATTGTTTGGGGATGGTTTTTATAATATTAAGTGTAAGTTTTGCGACTATTGTATATGCTGGGAATGGGAATGAAGGGGCTATATCTTCCACATCCCTGAATTCTGATAATTCCTCAATAAATAATACTATTAAATATGATGAGGCGGTAAAAAGTTTTCAATTGGGGGATTATTCAAGAGCCCTTACGCTTTTTTCCGGGATACAGGCTTCCAATCCAAATTATCAAAGGTCTCAAATTGACACTTATATCAAAGAATGCGAATCAAATCTTGGATATACCGCACCAATGCCTGTTTTTAAAATTACAGGACAGCCAACAAAAACATTTGAAATCACAAGGGAAAACCAGCTTCAGACTCTTGCTGCTGCATCCCAGAATGCTATCCTGGAGGCAGTAGACCTTTTAGACAATATAAAAAGGCAGGGGAATATTTCAGATTTTGAACTTTTAACCCCTGAATCCGATATTCAATTGGCAGAACAGGCATATAATAAGCAAGGCTATACAGAGGCAATCCGGCTTTCAAATAAGGCAAGATTCCAACTTACGGATATTTTAAACAGGGAAAAAACAGGGATTTTTCTCGGTAAAATTGGTGAAGTTCCCGTAAAGGAGTTCAATGCTTCAAACCTTGACGTCAGAAGCGCAATAAAAATTTTAGCCGATACTGTAAATGAAAACCATCCCAACCATCCTATTAATATAGTTATATCCAATGACGTAAGTGGAAGAGTTACGATGACCGTCCACAATCTGACACTTGAAGATATTCTTGACCAGCTCTGCAAGGCTGACAGCCTTAAATATGTAAAGGAAAAAAATGGTGTTGTCATGATTATGACGGAAAAAGAATTTAAAGCCTCTTCATATTATATTAATGCCGTGGAAAGAAAGGTTTTTCCTATTTACTTTGGAGATGCAAAAAGTATAGTAAGGTCCCTGAAAGAAACATTTCCATCAACCACAATTGTTTATGAACCAAGAACAAACTCTATAATAGTTAATACTTCCGATAATAAATTAGCAACACAAATTGCTGATGTTATATCAAGTCTTGATACACCTGTATCCGAGGTTATGCTTGAGGCAGAGCTTGTTGAATTCAAGGCATCAACCGATAATACGTTCGGAATGAACTGGCTTACAAGCTCCCATTTCATTAGTCCTATATCAGGAACACTTACAGGCCCGCAGTTTGGCACTAATCCTACTTTTACCCCGGGTGTTTCAACAAGCTTAAATCCAACCAATTCACCAAATTTTTCATTTGGAATTACGAACAGTCAGATAAACATGCTTGTTTCAGCTTTATCCACAAAAGGAAAAACCCGGATACTACAGGCTCCAAAGATTATGTGCTTAAATGGTTCATCCGCAGCCTTAAATGTGGTCCAGAACGTCCCATATTTGATACCTGTGTCAACCGTCAGCCAGCAACAATATACAGTTTCCACTGCAGCATCATTTAGTGTTTATAATGATATTGTGGGAACACAGTTTTTGGTTACGCCGATTATCCAGAAAAACGGGGAGGTATTTCTTACCCTTAACATTATAAATTCCTCTCTTGTGCAGATAGAACCGCTTTCTGCTACTGTGGCAGGTCAATCATATTCAACGGAACAGCCTGTTATTGCAACAGAATCAACAAGCCAGAATATTGTTGTTTATGATGGCCAGACACTTGTAATAGGAGGTATGATTAACAATAGCAAGTCAATAACCAATACAGGCATACCATTTTTGGATAGAATACCAATTCTTAAATATTTATTCAGCAGTCCCTCAGAAACAAATAACAGGGATGAATTACTGCTTTTCCTGACACCCAAGATTGTTACTACCTACTATGGAGCAGGAAATTTAACTTCACCCTCATTACAAAAAACGCAGGAATATAAGAACAGGCTGAACGGTGGATTGCTTGATAAATTCTAAGGGAAGTCACTTGCAAAACAAAAGTAATTAAGGTATAATATATATGGAAGGAAATAATGGAGGTGTAAAGAAAATGAAAAAAATACTCATTTCAATAACAATGGTATTGGGATTAATGATTACAAAAGGATTTGCACAAACATCAGGAGGAGGACTTGCAGGCGGTAGTGGCTCATCCTCCGGTACACAGGCATTAACGTCTTTTATAGGACAGGGTAGTCAAAATCAACAACAGGGTATGTATGCACAAACCCAGAATCTTCTTGTTTCTATTCTTGGAAATATGTTAAGAGACCCCAATGTATCTGTACGTAAAGAGGCTCTTATGTCAATAATTGCCGCTATTACGTCAAATAATGGAAATAACGGTGGCAGTGGAAGCAATAACAACAACGGAAATATCTCCAGTATATTTTCAATGAATAGTTCCCAAAATGGCGGTGGTAGTAATAGTAGTAATGGTGCAGGGACCACATCAGGCCTTGGCGGAGCAGCATTTATTCCTGACCTGTATACACTCCTTTCTGACCCTGACCATGAAGTCCGGGCACTTGCAGCTGTGGCAATAGATGAGGTTTTTGGTTCAGATGTAACCCTTATGAATTATCTTAAAAGTCCAGACCCTATAGTAAGAAAATACGCCCTGGAGCTTATAGTTGTCCAGGGAATTAATCAAGCGCAGAATGGCGGGAATAACAATAACAACAACAGTAATAACATGAGCAAGAATATGCTCACATTAAGAATTCTTCTTAAAATGTTAAACGACCCTGACCCTGGTGTTAGAGAAGTAGCGCAGCAGGCAATTAATATTATGGTGAATTATGGAATAAGTAAATCAGGAAAAAGTAATATAGGGACAGGAAGTATATTTAGTACTGCCACCTCTACCCCTTAATGAATAAGATGAAAAAGCTTTCTGTTTTTTTCTGTTTATTTCTAATATTTGGAATATCTGTTTTTGCCCGGAATACGTTTACTCTCAACTTCAATAACGTTGATATAAAAACGTTTATAAAACTTGTGGGTGAATTTACAGGAAAAAATTACGTAATTGCCCAGAACGTTAATGGCAATATAACGATTTTTTCCCAGAAACCCGTTCCTGTTGATAAATTACCCCAGATTTTTGACGCAATCCTGAATATTTATGGATATGCAGCATTTGAACGGGATGGAATGGACTTTATAATTCCGTCTACTGAGGCAAGAATAAAAGGGGTGGATGTTAATACTGGGGCTATTCCAGAGAATAAATATGATAGCTATTTTACCCAAATAATTCCTCTTAAATATTATCCCTCTAATCTTGTTTCCCAGCTTTTAAATCCGTATCTTTCAAGAAGCGGACTCATTTCCTTTGATACAAGGAGTAATACAATATTTGTTTCTGATTTTGGAGTAAATATCCAACGTATAATGGATATTGTAGCCGTTATAGACAAGCCTACACCACCGGGTAAGGAAACAATGCACGTGTATAAACTGAAAAATGCAAAAGCAGAAGACGTTTCCAAGGTTTTAACACAGATACTTGCCCGGGAAAGGGTACCAATTCCTGTATCTATGGGTGGTGCTCCACCTGTCCAGCCCATGGTTGTTCCTGATACATCTGCAAATTCTCTTATCATATATGCAGAACCAGAGCAGTACGTTAATATAAAAAATCTTATAAAACAATTGGATATAATGCCAAAGCAGGTACTTATAGAGGCCCTGATTGTTGAAGCGACAGCCGATACGACAAAACAGCTCGGGATTGAATGGGCAGATACCAATCAAATACAAAATGCCCAATATACAGAGTTTGGAGGAACAAACTTTGGTGTTCTTCAAAATCTTGCAGCAACCGGTGTGCCTCCAACAGGGTTATCTCTTGGATTTTTCAAGGGGACAAGTCTTACTTCTCCATTCAGTGTCGGGGCTCTTATAAACCTGATGCAGAACAATACCAGTTTCCACATTGAATCCGCCCCACAGATTGTTACCGCGGATAATCAGAAAGCATCAATCAACGTAAGTGAAAACGTTCCTTACCTTACCCAGTCAACTGTTTTGACAGGCACAGGGACAACCGGGGCCATAGGTAATACTGTAAACTCCTACAATTATAAAGACGTTGGGACTATGTTAACAATTACGCCGCAAATATGTCAGAATAATTATGTCAGACTTGCTTTAAAGCAGGACGTAACAAAAATTGTCCAGGGCGCAGGTCCTTCAGGCACGATAACAACGGAAAAAAGGCAAATTGAGACAACCCTGCTTGTCCCGAATGGAAAAACAATAGTTCTTGGCGGTTTGATTGGTAATGAAAGAAATAATACCATTCAAAAAGTTCCGCTTCTCGGGGATATTCCATTACTTGGAAATCTTTTTAAATACAGAAATACCGATGAACAGAGAACAAACCTTATGGTTTTTATAACGCCGCATATCTTATCCAACTTTGATGAGGCACAGGAAATAACGCAAAAAAAAGAAAAACTAATGCAAAAAAAAGAAAAACAGATAAAAAATGAACAGCAATGAAAAAAATGGGTTATCCGATGACAAAATAGAAAAACTTGTTGACCCTGAATTCTTAAGCATTTTTCCGTACAACTTCCTTGAAAAATTTTCAATTCTTCCATTTAAAGGTGACAATGGAGAAGTTTTTATCGGAACAAATAATATATCACGATTAGACCCTGGTGAAATAGAAAATTTTATCGGTAAAAAGGTTAAATTTTTGACAATAAATGAAGACGTGGTCCAGAACCTGCTTAAAAAATATTATTACCATCCCACCTCGTCCCAGAAAATAGTCCAGGAGCTGAAAGGCCAGGATGAAAAATTTGTTGAGGATCTTCCTGAGGATACCGGCGGCGACCCTCTTGAATTTGCAAACCAGGCGCCGATTATCCGTCTTGTAAACCAGATTATATACAAGGCTGTTTCAATGAGGGCAAGTGACATACATCTCCAGGCATTAGAAGACCAGTTTAAGGTCAGGTACCGTATAGATGGTATTCTTCATGATATTTTTGTACTGCCTAAAAAATACCAGTCTGCCATTATTTCAAGGGTGAAGATTATTTCGGACCTTGACATTGCAGAAAAAAGAACGTCCCAGGATGGAAGGACGTCTCTCAGGATAGATGGACAGCAGATTGACATAAGAATTTCAATTATTCCAACTTTTTTTGGAGAATCCTCTGTTTTAAGGCTGCTTAATAAATCCGTATTTTTGTTTGACATAGAATCAGTGGGTTTTACAGAGGAAAATTATGAAAAATTTGATAAACTTATACACTGCGACCATGGTATTATCCTTCTTACAGGTCCTACAGGAAGTGGTAAAACAACCACTCTTTATTCAGCACTTTCAAAAATAAACAATCCCAAAACCAATATTATTACTCTTGAAGACCCTGTTGAATATCAGTTGAATGGAATAAACCAGATACAGATAAATCCGAAAGTTGAATTAACATTTGCCAATGGATTACGGTCAATATTGAGGCATGACCCGGATATAATAATGGTGGGAGAAATAAGAGACCTTGAAACCGCTGAAATGGCAATCCAGGCATCCCTTACAGGCCATCTTGTCTTCAGCACTCTGCATACGAATGATTCAACAAGCGCCATTACAAGGCTTCTTGATATGGGTATTGAGCCATATCTTATTGCCTCTTCTGTCATTGCAATTGCGGCACAGAGACTTATCCGTATCAATTGTGCCTATTGTAAGGAAGAAATAAAATATCCTCCTGAAATTTTACGGCAGATGGGATTTTTATCCGAAAACAATAATGAGTCAGGGCTCTTTGTCCATGGAAAGGGTTGTTCTTCCTGTCTTCAGACAGGATATTATGGAAGAACCGGGATATTTGAGATGCTTATGCTTGATGACAGAACCAGGGAATTGATAATGCAGAGGGTATCTGCGGGGGAAATAAGGAAGTATGCAGTAAGCAATGGATTAAAAACCTTAAGACAGGATGGAGCTGTCAAGGTAAAAAACCAGCAGACGACCATCAGTGAAGTCTTAAGGGTTACACAGGAAATGTAATGGAAGATTTTGCATATGAAGGTTTGAATAATCAGGGAAAAAACATATCAGGTACGATTAGTGCTGAAAACGATACAGCCGCACGTTTATCACTTAAGTCAAGGAATATTTTTATAATCAGGCTTGCCCAAAAAAGAAAACAGGAGATTTTTTCAAACCAAAGACTGAATCCCGGGGAGTTTGTTATTTCCATAAGGGAACTGTCAACGCTGTTAAATTCAGGGCTTACCCTTGATGAAAGTCTTGGCGGTCTTATCAATCAGATGCGGCCCGGCAGATTAAAAGACATGTACGTGGATATCCATAAAAACATCCGGGAAGGTAAAAGTTTTTCGTCCGCTGTTTCCTTATATCCTGACGCTTTTTCAAAAATTTCCGTATCAATGCTTAAGGCAGGCGAGGCAACAGGAAAGACTGACGTTATTCTTGACAGGATAGCCCAATTTATGGAATCAAGGCTCGCTTTTAAAAATAAAATACTTGGGGTAATGACGTATCCCATTTTTATAGGCATATTTGGAATCCTTGTTTTGATTTTTGTCCTTACGTTTATTGCCCCCACCATTACGAGACTTTTTCAGGAGGCTTCTATAAAACTGCCTCTGCCTACACAGATTCTTATAGCCATAAGTTCTTTTTTGAAAAACTACGTTATTTTTATTATAATATGTCTTGCTGTCCTGATATTTTTTCTTTCAAAATATTTTTCCGGCCAGGCAGGGAAAATTTATATTGACAGGCTCAGATACAAAATACCATTTTTAAGAGAGCTTTTTCTAAAAGGTGAGATTGTGAATTTTTCCCGCACAATGGGGACTCTTCTTGAAAGCGGCGTAGAGATTCTTACAAGTTTTGACATTGCAAAAGAAGTGATTTTCAGTCCTCTTTTAAAAGAAGAAATCTCACAGGTAAGAGAAATGATTTCTCATGGGGTTTCTTTGTCATCCGCTCTTGCCAAAACCACACTTTTCCCTTATACTGTTATACAGCTTGTTTCTGCAGGTGAAAAAAGCGGGCATGTTCCTGAAATGTTTAAAAAAATATCTGAAAACTTTCAGGAGGAGTTATCACAGAAAACAACCCGTTTTGTTACAATTCTTGAGCCTGCAATGATTGTTTTTATGGCTATTATCGTGGGATTTGTCGTAATAAGTATAATGTTGCCGATATTCCAGATAAGTGAATCAATAAAATAAATAATAGGAAAAAATGAGTTAAGCTTTATTCCCTGATAAGTTTGGATTGTCTTTAATGCTTTATTCGAAAAAAAGTATTTATAAAGCAGAAAAGAGCAATCCAGAACTTATTCTCTACAAGGAAAAGAAAGAGGGATGATATGAAAAATCAAAAAGGGTTTACATTTATTGAGATAATGGCTGTTATGATTATCATAGGCATTATTGCCGCACTTATAATGCCAAGAATATTCAGCAGGATTGAGGATGCAAAGGTTACCGCGGCAAAAGTCCAGATAAAAAATTTTGAGGATGCCTTAAAACTTTTTTATCTTGACAATAATTTTTATCCCTCTACAGAACAGGGACTTAGTGCTCTTGTCCAGAAACCAACAACGGGAGACGTTCCTGAACACTGGCGGACAGATGGATACCTTGAAACATTAAAAGTTCCTCTTGACCCGTGGGGTAACCCTTATGAATATCTTTCCCCTGGTAAAAATGGACAGCCCTATGAAATAATTTCTTATGGAAGCAGCGGAAAAGAAGGTGGAGGAACTACAATTACAAGTGAGGATATCGGCCAATAATAATATGGTAAACAAGAATACAAATAAGATGGTTTTATTCTCTGATAAGTTTGGATTGTCTTTGAATCTTTATTTGAAAAAGTGTAGTTATAAAGATGAGAAGAGCAATCCAGAACTTATTTCTTACTTTAATACTGTAAATATTTCTTATGTCAGGAATTTTTAAAAATCGAGAATTTAAAAATATTGTGAAATTAAATAATCAAACAGGATTTACACTTCTTGAAATTATGGTTGTCTTGCTTTTGCTCCTCTTTTTTTTTCCCTTGCATATCCTGTAATACATAAGATTAATTTTTTACACAGGAAAGAAACGTCCCGGATGGGAAAAATCATCAATAAAGCTATTTTGGAAAGCATCTCATCATTTAAAATATATTCTCTTTCAATAGACCTTTATGACCAGACTTATGCAATTTTCCCCTGTGCGGACCCGCTCTTGAAAAAGGTCCCGGAAAATATAAAATTTATCACTTTGCCCAAAAACATTATTGTTACGGAAACGATAATTTCCGGCATTGATAGCTATTCAGGGACGTCTTCCATATTATTTTATCCTGACGGGACGCAAGAGCCTGCTGAAATATTTGTTACAGACTTATCGGAAAACAAAAATTATGAAATTATACTAAAACCCTATTCCTTGTCTCCTGAGGTATCATCATATGAATAAAAAAGGTATTGTTCTTATGGAGGTTATGCTTTCAATAGTTTTGTTTGCGATACTCGGACTTGTATGCTTAGACAACTATATCATGAACATCAGTCTGCTTTCAAAAATAAAA
Source organism: Candidatus Omnitrophota bacterium (assembly GCA_023485205.1). Next base: position 12,757 of record JAMCZX010000024.1, read on the forward strand.
CAGGAAATGAGTTGTTTTGTTTTAGCCCAGAAAGAGATTTTTTTATATCAGAAAGACCCTCAGGATTTTACCAGGAAAGGCTCCTTTGATGAGCCCTATAATGATTTTTATTACAAGACTGAAACAGAATCTCTTACTATATCAGATTCTTCTTTATCAGGTACTTCAGATAATACTTTTTCAGATACGGCCATTTCAGATACGGCAATCAATGAAAAGGGACTCTTAAAAAACTTTAGAATAGTCCTGGTTAACGTTTCCGGGGAAAACTCATCTTTAACGGTTCCAATTGGAGTAAAAAAATTAAAACATGAATAAAAAGGGTTTTACGCTTATTGAAATGCTTGCCGGATTTATTATCGGTTTTATTGTTGTGTCATTTATATACATGACGTTTAAAACGACGTCAACAACTATTTTCTCTACAGAAAAAACAATAAACCGGACACAAAAGGAAATGTCTTTTTTATATGATTTATCAACAAAATTTCAGAATATTAATCCCAATAGCAAAAAAAATAATTTTTCATCAGATTCTATAACAATAGAATGTTTCAGCAGGGTTTCAAAAAAAATTATTACGTACAACGTTGAGCAAAATCCTTATTATAAAGAAGACCTTATATGCAAGGAAGCAGATAAAACGTACCAGACTGAACTTTCATATACATGCTTAAGGAATAAAGATGATATCTATTTTACTTTTTTTGATGGTAAGGACTGGGTGGATAAATGGTTTCAAAAAAATCCACCTTCAGCAATTGCCATAAACATTAAAAATGGCGGGAATGAGATTTTTTTTCCTATTTTAATGCCCGTAACAAACAATAAACATGAATAATAGAAATTACGGCATAATAAGATTGGGTTTTATTCCCTGATAAGTTTGGATTGTCTTTAATGCTTTATTCGAAAAAAAGTATTTATAAAGCAGGAAAGAGCAATCCAGAACTTATTTATTACATAGATATAAAACATGAATAAAAAAGGTACGATTCTTATTCTGACTTTAGCGTTTCTTGCACTTCTTTCAATGAATGCAATTTATTTTACATACTTTGCAAGATTACGGACAAAAATATGGGAAAATCAAATCGCATATTATAAAGCATATTATTTTGCCATGACAGGCATTGACGTTGGTAAAAAACTGCTTTCTGAAAGTAAAAACAATTATCTTTTTTTAAGAAAACTCTTGTCCAATCAACATTATATCTATACAAAAGATGGGACCATAAAAATAAAAATTTATGACATGGATTCCCAAATAAACATTAACAGCCTGATAACAAAAAAGGGCAAGTCAAATACAAGAATGCTCACACTATACAAAAATCTTCTTATAAACCTTGGACTTTCAACTGACCTTTCTGATGTTCTTCTTGACTGGATTGACCCAAATGGTATTCCCCGGGTATTTGGTGCAGGTCCGGAATATTACCAGCAGTTAACACCTCCTTATGTGCCTTCAGATGGGCCAATACTATCAACAGAGCAGCTCTATTTACTAAAAGGATATACAAAAAAGGTTCTTCTCGGGACTAAAACAAGACCCGGGCTTCTTAATTTTGTTACAACGGATTCTGATAGTAAAATAAACGTTAATACGGCAGACCCATTAATTTTAAAAAGTCTTGGCTATTCTGATGATGAGGTAAACCGGATTTTATCTGAAAGAGAGGTAACACCTCTTGAGTTAGGTTATTTATTAAACCTTGACAGGAATGTTACACTTGCAGGGCAGGGTATAATTTCAACAGACAGCCATTTCTATAAAATAGTATCAACAGGGTATGTCGGCAAAGCAGAAAAAACAGTTTCATTTATTGTAAAAACCAAGTAAGAAAGATTAGAGGAAAAATTATAAATATGAACTCAAAATCAATTCTTTTTGTGTATTACAGGGAAAAAATATTTTACCTGCTTTTTGAAAGTAAAAAAAAGAGCGAGGGTATTTTTTTATCTGAGGCAAATATTGAGGATTTTCTTAAAACCCGGAAACCCGGCAGTGTATTCCTTGTTTTTTCAAAACCCAAAATTTTCACAAGAAAAATATTCTTTCCATTTTCCTCTGTCAGCAAAATCTCTCTTATTCTGGAAAATGAAATATCAGATTTTTTCCCTGTTCCACTATCAGAACTTAACATATACTGGTACCCGTCTGACAGAAAAAAAGATACCTGTGAAGTGACAATTTGGGCTATTGATAAAAAAACAATCAATTCCTGGCAATCTTTACAGAAAAAATATTCATTTAAACTCCAGACATCATTTGAGGGTTTTGTTCTTTCCAATCTTATAAAAAAACATTCAGCATTGAAAAACTGCAGCATTATTTTTATTGATTTCGGATACATTGTTTTACATAGAATACAAAATGGCATAATCACAAATCTCATATCCTCATTCTTTGAAAATGATGAAAGCCTGAAATCCTTTTCACATTATATTTCAGAAATCCCCGAAAAAGAAAAAGTGTACGTTGTTGGCAATCATGATAAATCCTCTTTATTGGGTCTTACCACTTTTCAATCCATTTCCGCACCTGCCTTTTCAAACAATACTCTGCTGTTTAACGTTTTGGAACCCTTATCCGTTAACCCTGCCTTTAAGGTATGGCAACTAAAGAAAAGGTACTATGTTCATAACTCTTATTTTATTTTTGGCATGCTTTATCTTGTAGTCATGTTTTTACTGATTAGCCCTGCTTTTACGGCAAGAACGTATGAAGAAAAAGTGAAAAAAATAGATATGCAGATGGATGACATTTTCAAACAGGAATTCCCGGATGTAAAAAGAATTGTTGACCCTGTTGTCCAGGCTGAAGAGAAAGTAAAGGGATTTCGCAACAGGGGAATTGATATTATCCCTGTTTCCCCTCTAAATGTAATGTCAAAAATTGTCCAGGTAGTTCCTGGTACGATGGATTTTACGGTTTCCCGGATAAGCCTGTCAGGCAGCCAGGTGTTTTTATCCTGTGAAACAGACAGTCTTCAGTCCCTTGATAAAATAATCACCATTTTTAAAAAGAACCGATTTTTTTCAAACGTGGAACAGGGAAACATTTCTCTTTCCGGGGGAAAAGTTAATTTCAATATAATCTTAACCATTGCCCAATATAAAAAATGAAACAAAATAAAATATATATTTTACTAAGTGTTTTTTTATTAGTAGTCATTTTTCAGTTTGTATATATTCCATCCATCAGAAATATCAGCTTAATGCAAAAACTTCTTAAGAAGAAAAACGCTGACTATCAAAAACTGCTTTCTCTCATAATAGAATATAAAAACGGGGAAAATAAAAACTCTGTTTTACGTTTTTCACCGCAGGATTTTTCCTTATTCACTTTCATATCCACGACGATAGAAAAAAACTTCTCAAATAGTGAGATAGAAAAAATCACCCCGCCGGAAAAAACAGAAAACAAGACTTACGTTGAAGAAAAAATGGACGTTACCATAAAAGACATATCTATTGGAAAATCCGTTTCCTTTATTCATCTTATTGAAAAACAGCATTATATTTTCTTATCAAAATTTCAGCTCACAAAGAACAATTTAAAACCATACTTGGTAACAATGGACCTGCAACTTGTCCTCTACAGAAAAAAATAAGAAATAAAAAAACTATGGAACTATTTATTATAGACGCAAGCTACATAATGTATAGGTCGTTTTATGCCATAAAAAACTTTACGACCTCTACGGGTCAGCCCACAAATGCCATATATGGTTTTGTATCTACGCTATTGAAAATCTTAAAGGAAAACGATGCCCGATACATAATAATGGCATTTGACATGAAAGGACCAACCTTCAGACATAAAATGTTTGAAGAATATAAAATTACAAGAAAACCAATGCCTGATGAACTTTCCGGCCAGATTCCATTTATCAGGGAGATTGTCCATGATTTTGGCATACCCATAATGGAAAAAGAAGGATATGAAGCTGATGACATAATTGCAAGCATAACGGAAAAATTCAGGACTGATGTGGATAAGATAACCATAATAACCGGGGATAAAGACCTCTTTCAGCTCTTAAAGCCAAACATAAAAATTCTGAACCCTGCAACATGGAAAACAACAGATGAAAAAACCTTTGAAGAAAATTACGGATTTAAAACAATCAATATTCCTGATTTTCTTTCACTTACCGGTGATGTCTCTGACAATATCCCTGGAGTAAAAGGCATTGGAGAAAAAACAGCCGTAAAATTAATACGACAATTTTCAACAATTGAAAATATCTATGAAAACCTTGAAAAAATCACTCCGGATTCTGTCAGGGAAAAACTTATTTCAGGCAAAGACTTTGCTTTTTTGAGCAAGAAACTGCTAAATCTTAGAAAAGACATTGATATTGATGCTGACATAAATTCTTTTAAAACAGATGAGCCTGACAAAAAGGCACTTGGTGAAATCTTTCAAAAACTTGAATTTAAAAAATTTTCAGCTCCTGTAAATGAAATATTTTTTGAGGAAACAGAGGAATTTTTTGCTTTTGGAGACAACGTTTATAAATTTTCTGATGTTAAAAAAGAGCCTGGGGAATTTAAAAACCTGTGTGAAAATCCATCCATACTTAAAATCGGTAAAAACATAAAGGAAAAAATTAAATTCTTTTCATCAGACAATATAAATCTTTCCGGTCCGTATTTTGACATGGAGATCGCTTCATTTTTAACCAACTATGTAAGCCAACAGCAGGATATTCTTTTCCAATGGAGGGATTACTGTGAAAAAATTAAAGATGAAGAAGTGGAGGACCTGTTTTACAATATTGAAATGCCCATGATTGAGGTTCTTTTCCGGATGGAGGAAAGAGGGCTTCTTCTTGACACCCAATACCTTCATACCCTTGAAAAAGATTTTTCTTTTAAAGTATCAGAATTGACGGAAAAGATTTACGCCATTTCCGGGGAAGTCTTTAACATCAATTCGCCACAACAGTTATCCAACGTACTTTTTGAAAGATTAAAACTGCCAAAATCAAAAAAAATAAAAACAGGGTATTCCACTGATGTCAACGCTCTTTTAAAACTAAAAAATATGCATCCCATTATTCCTTTATTGCTTGAATACAGAGAGGACACAAAGCTAAAAACAACATATATTGATACTTTTCTGGCAATGGCAGACAAAAAAACAAACAGAATATACACAAACTTTAGCCAGACGTCAACATCAAGCGGAAGGCTTGCCTGTTATAATCCAAACCTTCAGACGCTTCCGGTAAGGACAGAAAAGGGTGGGATGATTAGAAAAGCAATTATTCCACCGGATGATGCCTTTCTTTATTCTTTTGATTATAACCAGATTGAACTGCGTATCCTTGCCCATTTTTCTGAAGATAAATTTCTTATGGATGCTTTTTCAAAAAACAGGGATGTGCATCTTGAAACTGCAAGGATTCTGTTTCCCGCGCAGTTTGACAGTATATTCCAGGAGGAAAACACCTCCTCTTTAAGAAGAATTGCAAAGACAATAAATTTTGGGATTATGTATGGCATGGGAAGTTATGCATTATCAGAACAACTCAGTTGTTCTGTAGAGGAGGCGCAGTCATTTATAGACAGCTATTTTTTAAAATTTTCAGGAGTTAAAAAATACATTAACGACGTAATAGAGTCCGCAGAAAAAAATGGTTATGTGCAGACGTTATCCGGGAGAAAAAGACGTATCCCGGAAATAAAAAGCGAAAACAGGAACCAGAGGGAATTCGGGAAACGGGTTGCAATTAATATGCCTGTCCAGGGTTCAGCCTCTGACATAATAAAAATTGCAATGTTAAAAATATATGATAAAATTAAAAAAGAGAAGCTCAAAAGCAGGCTTATATTACAGGTGCACGATGAACTTGTTTTTGAAATATATGAAAAAGATAAAGACGTTGTGGGGGAAATAAAACAGATAATGGAAAACGCTTATACCCTTAACGTGCCTGTAACAGTGGACGTTGAAAAAGGTAAAAACTACCTTGAGCTAAAAAAAATTTGACAGGCAAAACAATATATTATATTCTATTTACACATTAAGACTTTTTAAAGTATAATATAACAAAGAAGGAGGTGAGAAAAGATGAAAAAACAAGGTTTTACACTCATAGAGTTGTTGGTGGTCATAGCAATCATAGCAATTCTGGCTGCTATGTTACTGCCTGCACTCGCAAGAGCAAGAGAACAGGCAAGGAGAGCAATCGGGCTTGCCAACCAGAACCAGATAATGCTGGGTATAAAGATGTATTCACAGGACTGGAATGAGATGTATCCTGTTGGCTGGTTAGCGTCACAGGGTGCAACAAGTGGAGGTGACCAGTCAGCAGCAGGCGCACTCAGTGTTTTATACCCCCAGTATGTGTCTGATGCAAAGATTTTCATTGACCCGGATGACCCTTCTCATTACGCACCTGTTATCAACGGTGAATGGTCATGGAATGTAACCACTGGGAATCCACTAGATGATCAGACTGGTTATACATCAGGAAATGGAGATTCCTATGCCTATGCGATTAACTGCGGTGAAATGACAGGTGTCAACACTGCTATTCTTGTTGATAGGGCAGGATTAAGTGGAGCATGGACCTTTTCCATATTGCAAAGTAGTGGTGTAACAAATGGGAGTAATACACAGCTTCTGCATGGTAATGATGGGGTTAATGCAACATTTGTAGATGGACATGACCAATGGGTTCCAGTGGAAGACGTTAAGGGTGTGAGCGGTCTTATTCCAAACTGGCAGAATTACTCAAATGTAGCAGGTTACATAGTAAACCCATAAGATATTTTCTTCTTAAGTGAACTATAAAAAAGCCGAGGATTTAATCCTCGGCTTTTTTTATTTTCATCAAGATGATAGTATAATAAGGGATATAAATGAAAAAAATATTATTCTTTCTTTTAATCCTTTTACCTTTTTGGGCCTATTCCAATTCCCTGTTTAATCACTTTTTAAGGGATGATATTGGTCTTATTGTTAATAATCCATTTATTAAAAACTTTAAATTTCTTCCTATGTACTTCAAGACAGGCATTTTTTACGCATCAAATACTAATACTGCTACACCATCTAATTTTTACAGACCCATGCAGACAATCCTTTATGCCATTATCTATCATATATTTGGATTAAACGTGGTGCCATACCACCTTTTAAATATCTTTCTGCATATTGGAAATGCCATCCTGATCTATATATTATTGAAAAAAATATACCCGGAAAACATTTCTTTTTTATCGTCTCTTTTATGGGCAATACATCCTATACAAACAGAGGCGATAACTTATGTATCAGGGACAGCAGACCCGCTATGCCTGTTTTGGACACTGCTGACTATTTTATTTTTTTCAAGCCGTAGATATATCCTTTCTCTTATTTTCTTTGTTTTATCCTTTTTATCCAAAGAGACAGCGGTTCTTACCCCTTTTCTGCTCCTTATTTATGAACATGCCAGAAACTCATCTTCAGTATTATCTTCTTATTCAGGCAGGGATGACATTAAAATAGAAGATGGATATAAAAAGAAGTGGTGGACATTTATCTTTTTTTACATATCCTTAATATATGGAATACTGCGGCTCACAATATTAAAATTTGCCATTATTGGTGAAGATTCCGCATTCCTTCCAAGGTTTTTCACAAGTTTCAAGGCATTTTTTCTTTATATATGGACACTTGTTTTTCCTTTTGTTCTTGGCATAGGAAGAGAAATCCCCTATGTTTCTTCTTTTTTTTCAAATATAAAAGACCCTTATTTTATTGCAGGTTTTATCTTGTTTGCTGCTTTTTTATTTTTCTTATGGAAAAAAAGAAAGAATCCCTATATACTTTTTGCAGGCTCATGGTTTTTTATAAGCTATTCAATTGTTTCAGACATTGCTCTGCCTGTAAATGGAAACTTCAGGGAACACTGGATGTATACGCCATCCATTGGATTTTTTATTCTTTTTATATTGGGATATGAGAAATTAAAAGATAAGATTATCCTGAAATTTAAAAAATTCCCATCATTAAAAAAATATGCTTATGTTCCGCTGTTCATTATTTTTGTTTTATATGGAACAAGGACGTTCATTAAAAATTTTGACTGGAGGAACCAAAAAGTGCTTGTCATGACTTCTTTAAAACATGCCCCATATTCGCCATTATTACACCGGTGGTATGGTGATATACTTCTTGGTGAGAGGAAATACAAGGAAGCTCTTTCAGAATTCAGGTATTCTTATGCCCTTAATTCTGATAATCCTCTTCCATATTTTATTAATACAGCTAATACATATCTGTATATGAAAAATTATAAAATGGCTGGGAAATACTGGAAAAAAATCCTGAAAATCCAGCCTGACAATGTTTTTGCTCTTTATGGTATTTCTGTTATGCTTGAAAAAACCGGGCATACTGGTAAAAGTATAAATTTATTGAAAGCAGTTATCAGAAAACATCGTTTTTTGGAGTTTCCATATCATCGTCTTGGTATAATATATTTTGAAAAAAATGATTATCAGGATGCGGAGAAATACTTGAAATCCGCTATTGGACTAAATCCTCAGGATAGTACGGCTCATTGTTTTTTGGGCCTGATATTTATGAAACAACATAATTATCCATCCGCTTTGAGCCAGATGCGTACTGCCACTGAATTAAACCCTGAAAATCCAACATTTTTACTGGATACTGCAAGACTATGCCAGATTTTACATATTAATGAAAAAGCCATTGTATATTTTAAAAAATATCTGTCTATATATCCAGGCAATATATCGGTTTTGAATGACATGGCAATATCCCTTTTTATTACAGGAAATAAGCAGTCCGCCATTAATATATGGGAGGGGATATTGAAAAAATACCCTGATTATAAAGAAGCAAAAATAAATCTTGAAAAGACACTTAAATAAATATAGGAGAAGCCATGAATATCAAAAACCTTAATAATAAAAGAAATATAATTATAATTCTTTTGGCAGTAATAGCAGTCTATGTAAATTCAATTTTTAATCCTTTTATCTTTGATGATATGTTGCTTGTTGTTGATAATCCCTATATAAAAAATTTTGCAAACTTTCCTTATTATTTTAATCATGATTTATTTATGAATGGGAAATCAATTTTTTATAGACCTATGCAAATAATCTTATATGCTGTTATCTATCATTTTTTTGGACTAAATATAGTTTCTTATCATCTTTTAAATATCTTTCTGCATATTGGAAATGCCATACTGATTTATGTTCTGTTAAAAAAATTATATCCGCAAAGAATTTCTTTTTTTGTGGCTCTTTTATGGGCAATCCATCCCATACAAACTCAGGCAGTAACATATATATCAGGGACAGCGGACCCGCTATGCCTGTTTTGGACACTGTTGACTATTTTATTTTTTTCAAGCCGCAGATATATTTTTTCTTTTTTTTCATTTATTTTTGCTCTTTTGTCCAAAGAAACAGCAATTCTTACTCCGTTTTTAATATATATTTATGAATATGCAAGGGTTTCATCTGCAGGGTTGTTGCCTTCTTATAGATATGATTCTTTTAGAATTTTTTCAATTCCACTTTATGAAGAGCATAAATCTGGTTTTAAACAAAAACCTTCAACAACTAAAATTTTATGGCTGTGCACTTTTCTTGGAGTGTCAATATTATATAGTATTTTAAGGATTACCATATTAGTTCCATTTAAGCCGTCATCTATGGGCACAGTTCCATTTCTTTCAAGGTTTTACACAAGTTTTCATGCTTTTTTGCAATATATACAGCTTCTTATTTTTCCTGATATTCTTGCTATGGAAAGATATCTGCTTTATCTTAATACATGGAAAAATCCTGATTTTATAGCAGGATTTATTTTCTTTATTTTATTTTTATACTGGCTTTATAAAGTAAGAAAAAATTATTATTTATTTTTTCCCGGTATATGGTTTTTACTTAATTATATAGCCATTATGAATGTAATTATACCCCTTCGTTCAAATATTGCTGAAGAATGGATGTATACACCTTCAATTGGATTTTTTATTCTTTTTGTTCTTGTATATGATAGGATTAAGGATATTTTCCTTGTTAAACTAAAAACAAAAGGATTAACATCCGTAAAAATAAAAAAATATGTTTATATTCCTCTTATAATTATTTTTTGTCTCTATGGAGTCAGAACAGTTGTCAGGAATACAGACTGGAAAAATTCTATAGATTTCTATAAAAAAGCCATTGTGTATTTTCCATCTCAAAAGCTTTATAACAATCTTGCCACAACCTATTTATCAGAACATAAATATCATAAAGCAATTAAATACTTTAAAATCACTCTTAAGTATAATCCGTATTTTTATAATGTTCTTATTGGACTTGGGTCTTCTTATTTGGAACTTAAAAAATCAGAAAATGCAGAATTATACTATAAAAAAGCTATAAATGCAGATCCAGATTCTCCACTTGCTTATGTTGGTTTGGCGCAAGTTTATATTGCTAAAAAGAATATAAAAAAAGAGAAAGAATACCTTGAAAAAGCAATACAGGTAGGTCCAGATTACTGGTTATCATATTACTGGCTGGGTATTTTATACCTGAATCTGGGGGATTTAAATAATGCCTATTATAATCTTAGAAAATCTGTTATAATAAATCCTAATAATGCTCTTGTATATAATGAACTTGGAGTCTTATATGAGTATATAGGGCAGCCATATAAAGCTTTGGCTGAATTTAAAAAGGCTTATTCTATATATCCCCAAGATATAGACATTATTATTAATTGTGCAGAAGTATATCAGGCTTTAGGTAATATGAAACAATCTCTTGTATATTATAGAAAAGCTCTTTATCTTTTACCTTCAAACCCTGTAATTTTAAATAAGATTGCAGTAGGTTTTGCTCTTTCAGGTAATAAACAACAGGCTATTAATATATGGGAAGCAATACTAAGAAAATATCCGGGTTTCAAGCCAGCACAAATAAATCTTGAAAGGGCCCTGAAATAATATTATACAATGTTGTATAAGTAATATTAAAATGGTAAATACTCAGTGAACGGTGTTTGAGTTTGGATTGTCTTTGATCCTCCAAAAAGATTGGCGGAGAGAAGAGCAATCCAGAACTTATTTCCTACTTCAGCTCAGTAAATTATACCTGTCCGTCAATCTTTTTGGAGGAAACACTGTTTAGTGAATATTTACTTAAAATGGCATAATAAATAGATGAAAGAAATAAAAAAAATTATTCCGGTTGTTCTACTTCTTTTTGTTTTCTTTATAATAGAAATAAATATTATAAACAAAACATCCATTACAAATGATGAAACTGTCCATATTTTTGCAGGGTATTCCTATATAACCACACATAATTTTTCCATTAACCCTGAACATCCGCCTCTTTGTAAAATATTGGCAGGACTCTCAATCCTGCATCTACATCCCAAACTACCATCTTTTGTCCATAAAAATTTCAATAAATGGCTTGGAGGTGAATGGTCAGAAGGGGAAAGATTCTTTTTTAAAAATAAAGTGGAAATAAACCAGCTCTTATTCTGGGCGCGGCTTCCTATGGTTTTTTTGTCTCTTATTCTTGGTTTTTTCATATTCTTATGGTCAAAAGAATTGTATGGATATTATGCAGGATTATTCTCTCTTTTTATATTTACATTCTGTCCAAACTTTCTTGCCCATAGCGCTCTTGTAACTACAGATACAGGTGAGGCTCTATTTGTTTTTCTGACAATATACATGTTTTATAAATATCTTTCCCAACAGAATAAATTATGGCTTTTATTTTTTGGTTTGTGCCTTGGTCTGGCGTTTGCAACAAAATTTACAACACCTGTTTTAATTCCCCCTGCTTTGCTGACTATCTGTCTTTTTTTACTTACCAGGAAAGAATACAAGGATAAAATATCCACTCTTAAAAAACAGGTTTTTTCATTATATGGTCTGTTATGCATTATTATCATTCCTTTTTTTGTTCTTTCCTCCTTTTACTTTTTTGTTCATACAGGAGAATTTTTTACAGGATTTCATAACGTTCTTTCAGAGGCTATTATAAAAACCCACATTTCTTTTCTTAATGGCAGGTTTTCATTAAAGGGTTTTAGAGGTTATTTTATTTTTGCCTTTCTTTACAAGACCCCTATTGCTTTTATTATTATGTTTCTGCTTGCCCTGTTTTTCAGCGAAAAAATTGAGGACAGGGAATATGTTCTTTTTATACCTGCAGTAATTCTCTTTATTCTTGCATCAATGAGCAAACTACAGCTCGGGATTAGATATATCCTGCCACTTTATCCATTTCTATATATTTTTGCAGGGAAGATTGTCCCGTCTGTTATGAAAAGACATTTAAAATGGAAAATAATTGTTGCTGCCTTGAGTTTGTGGTTTTGTATTACTTCCATCAGGATTATTCCCAATGACCTTTCGTATTTTAATAGATTGGCACAGGGTCCCAATAATGGCTGGAAGTATTTAGTGGATTCCAACATTGATTGGGGCCAGAATTTAAAAGGGCTGAAAGTGTTTCTTAAAGAAAAAGGAAATCCCCCGCTTATATTAAGTTATTTTGGAAGTATAGACCCGTCTATTTATGGAATAAAATACCAGCCTCTTTTAATGCAGCAATATTCCGATGCGCAGAAATATACAGTCTCCATGTCTCAAAGGGAGTATCTTGCTATTAGTGTAAATAATTTACAGGGACTTGTATTTCCACCACAATTCAGGGATATTTTCAATTGGCTGAAACCAGTGCCGCCAGTGGCAAAAGCAGGATATTCAATCTTTATATATGATATTACAGGCAACAATTTTATAAGAAATAACCTTGCAATTCTTTATGAATTGGCAGGTCATCCTGGAGAAGCGAAAATTCAGGAGCAGACAATAATAAGGATACAAAAACTCCATGGTAAATAAAAAAATATTATTCTTTCTTTTAATCCTTTTACCTTTTTTGGTCTATTCCAATTCCCTGTTTAATCACTTTTTAAGGGATGATTTAGACCTTATCGTTATTAACCCTCTTATTAAAAATTTCAGGTTTTTCCCTGTTTATTTTAAAACAAATCTTTTTTATTCTGTTTATGGATTACCCTCTAATTTTTACAGGCCCATGCAGACAATCCTGTATGCCATTATCTATCACATATTTGGATTAAACGTGGTGCCATACCACCTTTTAAATATCTTTTTGCATATCGGAAATGCCATCCTTATTTATGTATTATTGAGAAAAATATACCCGGAAAACGTTTCTTTTTTATCGTCTCTTTTATGGGCAATACATCCTATACAAACAGAGGCTATAACTTATGTATCAGGGACAGCAGACCCGCTATGCCTGTTTTGGACACTGCTGACTATTTTATTTTTTTCTGAACGCAGGTATACGTTTTCTCTTATTTTCTTTGTTTTATCCTTTTTATCCAAAGAGACAGCGGTTCTTACCCCTTTTCTGCTACTTATTTATGAACATGCCAGAAACTCATCTTCAGTATTATCTTCTTCAGGCAGGGATGGCATTAAAATAGAAGATGGATATAAAAAGAAGTGGTGGACGTTTATCTTTTTTTACATATCTTTAATATATGGAATATTGCGGCTCACAATATTAAAATTCACTCCTATTATTGCACAGGCTCAATTTCTTCCAAGATTTTTCACAAGCTTCAAGGCTTTTTTCCTTTATATATGGACACTTGTTTTTCCTTTTGTTCTTGGTATAGGAAGAGAGCTTCCCTATGTTTCTTCTTTTTTTTCAAATATAAAAGACCCTTATTTTATTGCAGGTTTTATCTTGTTTGTTGTTTTTTTATTTTTCTTATGGAAAAAAAGAAAGAATCCTTATATACTTTTTGCAGGCTCATGGTTTCTTGTAAGCTATTCAATTATTTCAGACATTGCCCTGCCTGTAAATGGAAACTTCAGGGAACACTGGATGTATACGCCATCCATTGGTTTCTTTATTCTTTTTATATTGGGATATGAAAAAATTAAGGATATTTTCCTGACTAAATTGAAAACAGGAGGATTCACATCCGCAAAAATAAAAAAATATGCTTATGTTCCCCTGTTCATTCTTTTTGTTTTATATGGAACAAGAACATTCATTAAAAATTTTGATTGGAGGAATCAAAGAGTGCTTGTTCAAACCTCTTTAAAACATGCACCATATTCATCGTTGTTACATCAATGGTATGGTCTTATTCTTCTTGGTAAAGGAAAATACAAACAGGCTTTAACAGAATTGAAGTATTCTTATGCCCTTAATTATAGATATGGTATCAGAACAAGCATTGCACAGGCATATTTTGATATGAAAAATTATAAAATGGCGGGAAAATATTGGGGGGAGAGTTTAAAATCATATCCTGATAATATGAATGCTCTTTATGGTATAGCTTCATTATTTGAAAAGACAGGACAAACAGAAAAAAGTATGGAAGTATTAAAATGGATTATTAAGAATAAACCTTTTTTTTCCCCTGCATATTTTCTTCTGGGGAAAATATATTTTAAAGAAAGGAACTATAAAAAGGCTGCAATGTATTTAAATTCTGAAGTGCAATTAAATCCTCAGGATTATCGTGCCTATTATTTATTGTGTATAATCTATCTAAATAATAAAGATTTCATTTCTGCTTTTCAGGAAATTGGAAATGCTGTTAAATTAAAACCTGAAAACACAACGTTTCTTATAGATGCGGCAAGGCTATGCCAGCTCTTGAAAATGAATGAAAAAGCCATTGTATATTTTAAGAGATATCTTTCCATTAAACCGGATAATTTATCTGCATTAAATGATATGGCAATATCTTTTGCCGTTCTTGGTAAAAAACAACAGGCAATTAAAATATGGGAAAATATATTAAAGAAAAACCCGGGATTCAGTGAAGCAAAAATAAATCTTGAAAAGACACTTAAATAAACATAGGAGAAGCCATGAATATCAAAAACCTTAATAATAAAAGAAATATAATTATAATTTTTTTGGCGGTAATGGCTGTCTATATAAATGCAATTTTTAATCCCTTTATCTTTGATGATTTCGCTCTTGTTGTTAACAATCCCTATATAAAAAATTTTTTAAACTTTCCTTATTATTGGACACATAATTTGTTTATAAATGGAACATCAGGTTTTTACAGGCCTTTACAGACAATTTTATATGCTGTTATTTATCATTTATTTGGGTTAAATGTGGTTTCATATCATTTATTGAATATTTTCCTGCATGCAGGAAATGCAATTCTTATATATATTTTATTAAAAAAGCTCTATTCAGAAAAAGTCTCTTTTCTGATTTCTCTTTTATGGGCAATCCATCCCATACAAACTCAGGCAGTAACCTATATGTCAGGAACAGCTGACCCGTTATGCTTGTTTTGGACACTGCTGACTATTTTATTCTTTTCAACCCGCAGATATATATTTTCTATTTTTTCATTTATTTTTGCTCTATTATCCAAAGAGACAGCAATTCTTACACCCTTTCTAATCTATATCTATGAATATACAAGGGTTTCCTCTGCAGGGTTTCTGCCTTCTTATAAATATGATTCTTTTAGAATTTTTTCTGTTCCGCTTTATGAAGAGCAGACGATTGATTTTAAACAAAAACCTTCAACAACTAAAATTTTATGGCTGTGTACTTTTCTTGGAGCGTCAATATTATATAGTATTTTAAGGATTACCATATTAGTTCCATTTAAGTCGTCATCTATGGGCACAGTTCCATTTCTTTCAAGGTTTTACACAAGTTTTCATGCTTTTTTGCAATATATACAACTACTTATTTTTCCCAATATTCTTGCTATGGAAAGATATATTCCTTATATTAAAACATGGAAAAATCCGGATTTCATAGCAGGTTTTATTTGCTTTGTTTTATTCCTATACTGGCTTTATAAAATAAGAAAAAATCCCGGTTTATTTTTCCCCGGTATATGGTTTTTACTTAATTATATAGCCATTATGAATGTGATTATACCCATTAATTCAAATATTGCTGAAGAATGGATGTATACACCTTCAATTGGATTTTTTATTCTTTTCATACTTGGATATGAAAAAATCAAGGATATTTTTCTGAATAAATTAAAAACAAAAAACCTCAACTCTGTAAAAATAAAAAAATATGTTTATATTCCTCTTATAATTATTTTTTGTCTCTATGGAACCAGAACAATCGTTCGTAATACAGACTGGAAAAATCCAGTGATTTTTTATAAAAAAGCCATTGTGTATTTTCCATATCAAAAGCTTTATAACAATCTTGCCTCAACCTATCTGTCAGAACATAAATATCATCATGCAATTAAATACTTTAAAATTGTTCTTCAATACTCTCCTGATTATTATACAGCGATTCTGGGAATAGGAGATTCTTATATAAAACTTAAAAAAATAAAAAAGGCAGAGCCATATTTAAAAAAGGCTGCTATAGAAGGTTTAAAATCATATCCTGATAATATGAATGCTCTTTATGGTATAGCTTCATTATTTGAAAAGACAGGACAAACAGAAAAAAGTATGGAAGTATTAAAATGGATTGTTAAGAATAAACCTTTTTTTTCCCCTGCATATTTTCTTCTGGGGAAAATATATTTTAAAGAAAGGAACTATAAAAAGGCTGCAATGTATTTAAATTCTGAAGTGCAATTAAATCCTCAGGATTATCGTGCCTATTATTTATTGTGTATAATCTATCTAAATAATAAAGATTTCATTTCTGCTTTTCAGGAAATTGGAAATGCTGTTAAATTAAAACCTGAAAACACAACGTTTCTTATAGATGCGGCAAGGCTATGCCAGCTCTTGAAAATGAATGAAAAAGCCATTGTATATTTTAAGAGATATCTTTCCATTAAACCGGATAATTTATCTGCATTAAATGATATGGCAATATCTTTTGCCGTTCTTGGTAAAAAACAACAGGCAATTAAAATATGGGAAAATATATTAAAGAAAAACCCGGGATTCAGTGAAGCAAAAATAAATCTTGAAAAGACACTTAAATAAACATAGGAGAAGCCATGAATATCAAAAACCTTAATAATAAAAGAAATATAATTATAATTTTTTTGGCGGTAATGGCTGTCTATATAAATGCAATTTTTAATCCCTTTATCTTTGATGATTTCGCTCTTGTTGTTAACAATCCCTATATAAAAAATTTTTTAAACTTTCCTTATTATTGGACACATAATTTGTTTATAAATGGAACATCAGGTTTTTACAGGCCTTTACAGACAATTTTATATGCTGTTATTTATCATTTATTTGGGTTAAATGTGGTTTCATATCATTTATTGAATATTTTCCTGCATGCAGGAAATGCAATTCTTATATATATTTTATTAAAAAAGCTCTATTCAGAAAAAGTCTCTTTTCTGATTTCTCTTTTATGGGCAATCCATCCCATACAAACTCAGGCAGTAACATATATATCAGGAACAGCAGACCCGCTATGCCTGTTTTGGACACTGCTGACTATTTTATTCTTTTCAACCCGCAGATATATATTTTCTTTTTTTTCATTTATTTTTGCTCTATTATCAAAAGAGACAGCAATTCTTACACCCTTTCTAATCTATATCTATGAATATACAAGGGTTTCAGAGGTATATTCTTTACCTTTTTCCCAATATAATTCTTTTAAAATATTCTCTGTTCCATTTTATAAAAAATTAACCAATGAAACTTATCATATTTCATCTAATAAACTTTTATGGTTATTTTTTCTTTTCAGTTTTTCTATTTTATATGCTGTTTTAAGGATTACCATATTAGTTTCATTTAAGCCGTCATCTATGGGCACAGTTCCATTTCTTTCAAGGTTTTACACAAGTTTTCATGCTTTTTTGCAATATATACAACTACTTATTTTTCCCAATATTCTTGTTATGGAAAGATATCTGCCTTATATTAAAACATGGAAAAATTCTGATTTCATAGTGGGTTTTATATGCTTTGTTTTATTTTTATACTGGCTATACAGGATAAGAAAAAATCCCGGTTTATTTTTCCCCGGTATATGGTTTTTACTTAGTTATATAGCCATTATGAATGTGATTGTACCTATTAATGCCAATATTGCTGAAGAATGGATGTATACGCCTTCAATTGGGTTTTTTATTCTTTTTATACTTGGATATGAAAAAATCAAGGATATTTTTCTGGATAAATTAAAAACAAAAAATTTCAGTTCTGAAAAAATAAAAAAATATATTTATATACCTCTTATAATTATTTTTTGCCTTTATGGGACAAGAACAATTATCAGAAATACTGACTGGAAAAATCCTATTATTTTTTATAAAAAAGCCATTGTATATTTTCCTTCTCAACGACTTTATAATAATCTTGCTTCGACTTATCTATCAAAAAACAAATTTTATCAGGCAATTAAATACTTTAAAATTGTTCTTCAATACTCTCCTGATCATTATAAAGCGATTCTGGGAATAGGAGATTCTTATATAAAACTTAAAAATCCGAAAAAAGCAGAAGAATATTTCAATAAGGCAATATATCTAAATCCTGATTCACCGCTTGCCTATGTGGAAATGGCAGAAGTGTATATTATTAAAAAAGATAAAATAAAAGAGAAAGAATACCTTGAGCAGGCAATCCGGATAGGTCCTGCTTACTGGAAATCATATTACTGGCTTGGGGTTTTGTATTTAAATTCAGGACGTTTTAACAGGGCTTTCTATAATCTTAAAATATCTGCGGCAATAAATCCTAATTATGCTTTAACCTATAATGACCTCGGAGTTCTATATGAGAATATAGGCCAGTCTTATAAGGCATTGGCTGAATTTAAAAAGGCTTATTCCATATCCCAAAAAGATACAGACGTTCTTATTAATCTTGCAGAGGCATATCAGATTTTGGGTAATTATAAAGAGTCTGTCTTCTATTATCAAAAAGCTCTTTCTCTTTCCCCTTCAAACCCTGTGATTTTAAATAAAATCGCAATAGGTTTTGCTCTTTCAGGGGACAAACATCAGGCTATAAATATATGGGAGGCAATTCTGAGAAGATATCCGGATTTCAGGGAAGCAAAAATAAACCTTGAAAGAGCCCTGAAATAAATACTAATTTATGATAAATACTTAGTGAACGCTGTTTGAAATAAGTTTGGCTCGTCTTTGAGGCGAAAACACTGTCTTAGTGAATATTTACGTGCTTGATGCATCTTTTTCCTCAATGACCAGACTGCTTCCCGGATGGCAAGGTAAAAAAAATGGCAATAATTTTTGACATTGGTAAAAATTTCCTGTAAAGTTAAAACATGCTGAAAGAACGTTATCTTACCCGATACGTCCATGAAGACGTCATGGAAAAAATGGTTTTTGTAGGCGGCCCCAGACAGGTGGGAAAAACTACCCTGGCGAAGCACGTCGCCGGCCTTTATTTCAAAAACTTTCAATATCTTAATTGGGATGAACAGCAGGACCGCAGGGATATGAAGGCAGGACGGCTGCCGACTGATAAAAAACTTATTATTTTCGATGAAATTCATAAATATAAAAATTGGAAAAATTTTCTAAAGGGAATATACGATAAACATAAAGACCGCTATAAAATTCTTGTGACCGGCAGCGCACGCCTTGACGTATACAGAAAAGGCGGAGACTCGCTTCTCGGCAGATACCATTATTATCGTCTGCATCCATTTACTATCGCAGAATTTATCAATAAATTCAATGTTCCGAAAGTTCTTAAAGAAATAGATTTTTATTCATCAAAAGAAACGAAAGAGGCTCTGGACATACTTCTTAAATTCGGAGGGTTCCCGGAACCTCTCCTGAAACAAAACGAAAAAGCGCTTAGACGATGGCATAATGAAAGAACCGAACTTCTTGTGCGGGAAGATATCAGAGATTTACAGAACATACGGGATATCTCATCGCTTGAAACGCTTGTGGATATACTCCCGTCAAAAGTCGGTTCCCTTCTTTCATTGAATTCATTAAGAGAAGACGTTGAGGTGGCACATAAGACCATTGCTTTATGGATGAACGTTCTGGAAAGATTTTATTATCATTTTCGCATATTTCCGTTCTATCACAATAAAATACGAGCCCTGAAAAAAGAATCCAAATTATATCTTTGGGACTGGTCACAGGTAAATTCTGAAGCGGCTCTTTTTGAAAATATCGTCGCTTCGCATCTTTTGAAATTTTGCCATTTTCTGAAAGATAATCTTGGATATCGCGCTGAACTTTGGTACCTACGCGACGTTGACGGCAGGGAAGTGGATTTTTTCGTTTCAATCAAGGACCAACCGTGGTTTGCGGTGGAAGTTAAATCTTCGTTTCAAAAACCTGCACATAATCTTTTATATTTCGGAAGAAAAATTAAAATTCCATTCCTTTATCAGACAACCTTTGAGGAAAACGTTGACGTAATGGAAAATTCTGTAAGAATAATCAGCGTTGATAAATTTCTTTCCGGTTTAATTTAAGAATTCCCTGTTGGCTTGCCACAGGGGAATTTACTTAAGAAAAGTAAATACTCAAGTAGAACGGTGTTTGAAATAAGTTTGGATTGTCTTTTATGATGACTAAAATTTTTTGCGGGATTATTTATAAAGAGGAGGAAATTTATCAAAAAGCACTTCACCTTCTAAAAGAAAAATTTGGTGAAACTGAGATTGAAAGCGAATTTATTCCATTTAATTTCACGGATTACTATGAAGAAGAAATGGGAAAAAATCTGAAAAGAAGATATATCTCTTTTTCCTCTCTGCAATCATTAGAAAATCCCTATAAATGGAAGGTTTTAACAGGAAGGATTGAAAAACAGTTAAGCCTGTCCGGTTCAAGACAGATTAACATAGACCCCGGGTACCTGACCCTTTCAAAGGTAGTTCTTTTCTCAACAAAAAATTATTACCATAGAATATATCTCGGAGAAGGGATTTTTGCAGAAGTAACACTGAGATGGCATAACAAAAAATATGAGATTTTTCCATGGACATACCCTGACTATAAAACAGAATTTGCAAAAGAATTTTTTACAAATATGAGAGAAATATACTCTATCCAGATTAAAAGCCCTCAACATTGACATTATAAGTGAAATCATTATATACTAAACAAAAATTGATAAAAATGTTTAATGGACTAAATAAAAATGGAAAAATTACAAATTCTTGAGATATTGCAGGACTGGAATTTCTGGCGGAAAGAACTTGATACAGGAATAAAGAGGAATGAGTATTTGAATATATCTATTAGAAACTTAAAATCAAATATTGTTTTATGTTTATCAGGTGTAAGAAGAGCCGGGAAATCATATTTAATGAGACAGTTAGCAAAAAAATTGATAGAAGATAATTATGGAAAAGAAAATATACTAATGATAAATTTT
Source organism: Candidatus Omnitrophota bacterium (assembly GCA_023485205.1). The sequence goes on from JAMCZX010000024.1 coordinate 34,128, forward strand.
GAGGACCAGAGATTTATGAAATTTTATCCTGGTTTAATAGAAGAAATATATCAGACATATCTTGAATTTTTAAATCCATCTAAAATTCCTTTTATTTTCCTTGATGAGGTTCATAATATTCCTGATTGGGAAAGATGGGTAAGGACTATGCATGAACTTGGTAAAGCAAAAATTATAGTTTCAGATTCATCCTCCAAATTACTTAAGGGTGAATTTTCTACATTGCTGACCGGAAGGCATTTGGATGTTACTGTATTCCCTTTAAGTTTTAAAGAATTTTTATACTTCAAAGGCATTAATATAAATAGTCCTCTTGATATAGTTTCAAAAAAAATAGAAATCAAAAGATTTTTGAAAGAATACACTGAAATGGGCGGGTTTCCTGAAATTTCTTTTTCTGAAGAAAAAAAAAGATTATTGATGAGCTATTTTGAAGATATAATAACAAAAGATATTGAAAAAAGGTATCACATCAAAAAAACTGAAGTTTTAAGTTCTCTTGCCAGGTTTTATCTTTCAAATATCTCAAAACCAATAACATTTAATTCTGTGAGAAAATTTTTAAATACAAGTACAGTTACAGTGGAAAAATTTTCATCATATCTTGAAGAAACAAATCTAATATTTTTCCTTAAAAAATTTTCTTTTTTAGTTAAAGAACAGGAAAAATCAGCTAAAAAAGTATATTCCATAGATCCAGGTATTTCAAATTCAACAGGTTTTAGGTTTACAGAAAATTTTGGCAGGCTAATGGAAAATATTGTTGCAGTTGAGTTGGAAAGAAGAAAAAGATCGGAAGAGCACACGTCAATATATTATTTTAAAGAAAATGAAAAAGAGATTGATTTTCTGATTAAGGCAGGATTAAACGTTGACGGATTAATTCAGGTGTGTAAAGAAATTAATGATTATAATGTAAAAAACAGGGAATTAAAAATTCTTATAAAGGGTATGAAAAAATTTAAAATAAATAATAGTGTCATAATTACTGAGGATTATGAAGCGCAGGAAAAAATTGGTTCAAAACGGATAATAGATTATATTCCTTTATGGAGGTATCTTTTAACTTCGGAAGGATCCTAAAAGAGAAAGCAGATTTTTTTGAGTTAAAAGATTCCTGTCTTTCTGCCTTTCAAGAAAAGGGAAAACATCATCAATAACAATTTCCCATCTTATCTTTTTGATATGCTCTGCTAAAATGTTTTTCCAGTTTTTATTGTTGATTTTCGGCCCTTTCCATTTTGTCTGATGCAATGCCTTGTTAAGCAAAATAAAATTTGGTGTTGGCCAGGATGGGTCTGCAAGCATCCATACCAAATCAAAAATATCCCGTCCTTTTGTATACTTTCTATTGAGAATTGCATGCAGTTTCCCGGCAAAAAGTGAAGCCTTATCATAATGTAAAATGTTTATCAGGACATATCGTCTTATAAGTGTGGCAGAGGTTGATGCTCCCTGGGGCGGGTTTGTATCAATTTCAATTTTTACAGATATAACCTCATTTTTATGAGGTGAAAGATTGAGTTCATATAAAAGTCCCGAAAAATTAATGAATGCATTTATAACAGGTTTTTTATCCTGGACTTTAATAGTAATATTATAATCTTCTGCTTCAAAATCTCTTTTAATATTTGATACGATTTTATCAAAATTGATTTTTTTTGAAGGTAGCAATGAGAAATCCAGATCTTCAGAATATCTTGGCATGGAATATAAAAATCTCATAACTGTTCCTCCTACAAAAGCCATATTTAAAAATGCTTTGCTATCCTGCATTGATTGTAATATGCGGGCTTGTAAATATTCACGGACAATGCTTCTTTTAATAAGAATATCAGGATGTTGCTTTATAATCTGATTTAAATATTCTTTCATAATTTTTTGTTATTCTGATAAGTTTTGGAATTTTTGATTTTTGAGCAAATGACATAAGAATTTTTATATCAATAGAATCTAAATTCTGAAGTCTCAGTTCTTCCAAAAAACCTTCTTTATCAGAATAGGGGGTTAAGTAAATTAAATCCAGAAGTGCTTTTTCCGGTGATGCAATAAAAACTTTTACGTTATTTGATATTACTATTTCCTGGTATCCCCAAAAAAAATCTTTTTTAATATGTTTAAATTGGAATTCACCAAAATGAGTGTGTATTTTTTCTCCTCTGCCTGTTGTAACACTTGTAATCACAGGGACATATTCCGGAATAAGTTCGTAATGCGCAAGTGCAGATTGAAGACTTACGTAAGAAACGTTTTTTATTTTGTTTGCAATCAAAAATGGATGAGGTTGAATTTCTCTATATGGTTGTGCTATTACATATAACCCCTTTCGCAATTGTACCAATTTTCCTGTTGCTGTCCATCGGGTTAATTGTTTGTGAATATTATCAGGTGTTACATTGCCAGCTAATAATATAGAAGATGAAAATATAGATTCGCCATTCAATAATTTTAATAATTGTTCAAATTTCATAGCAATAAAATACCATAAATGTCCTTTTATTGCAATTCAAATCCCTTTTCTTATGAAGAAATTATCGTGGAGGATAAGGGATTTGAACCCTTGACCCCCAGACTGCCAGCCTGGTGCTCTCCCAATTGAGCTAATCCCCCTGATAGATACTATTCTTGATGTTTTATGATATTTCTATTATAATTTCTTTGATAGTTATGTCAAAATTTTCTGAATTTATTAAATGGGGAGAAAATGAAAAAGATTGCCTGTATAGGTCTTATTGTTGCTGATTTTGTTATTAAACCTGTAACTCAGTTACCGGAAAAAGGTAAGATAACTCTTGTTGATACTGCAGAACTCCATATTGGTGGTTGTGCCGCAAACACGGCTATCGTTGCCAAAAATCTTGGTTCAGAAGTTTCTGTTATCGGAAAAGTCGGGAATGATGCACTTGGAGAATTTCTTATTAACGAACTAAAAAAAGCAGGTATAGAAATTTCTGCGATAAAAATTGATAAAGATATAACTTCTTCAGGAACGTCTGTTCTTGTTCATTCTGATGGTGAAAGGTCTTTTATCCACTCAATCGGTGCAAATGGAAAGCTAACCTGTGAGGACATGGATTTCCAGTATCTTGAAAATTTCGCGGTTATACATATTGGCGGAGTTCTTTTAATGGATAGCCTTGAAGATGAAAATCTTGAAAAATTATGTAGACAAATCAAGAACATGAATAAAATTCTTACTGTGGATACAGCCTGGGATTTTAAAGGGAAATGGCTTTCTGTAATAGAGAAAAGTTTACCTTATATGGATTACTTCTTACCAAGCATTGAAGAGGCAAAAATGATTTCAGGAAAAGAAAATGCAGAAGAAATATGCAAATTTTTTCTTGATAGAGGAGTCCAGAATGTCTGTTTAAAAATGGGCGGTAATGGTTCTTTAATAATGAATAAAACAGAAAAATATTATTTTCCGCCAATACCTGTGGATGTGGTAAGCACGTTAGGCGCCGGGGATGCCTATATAGGAGGTTTTCTTGTTGGTCTTTTAAAGGAATATAGTTTTCAAAATTGCGGACTTCTTGCAAACATTACAGGTGCACAAGCAGTTACTTCAATGGGAGCGACAAGTGGAATTAAAAATTGGAAAGGGCTTCTGGATTTTGCCAAAAAACACAATCTTGCTTTACCTTAAAATTTTAATTTTTTCATTTTTTTTTGCTATCTCTGCTTTTCCTGCAGAAATTACATGCACAGCCAATAAGGTAATAGCCACACTTAATAAAAATAAAACCATCAAAAAAATCATTTTTGAGGGGAACGTTGTTTTCACTTACAAAAATATTAAAATTTTGACTGATAAAGCAGTCGTTGACCCTGTCCAACATACCATCTATATAAAAGGGATAGCACACTTTATAAGAAAGTCAGTAAAGGTAAAAGCCAGGGGTATATCATATAACTATAAAAAAAATACAGGTACTTTTAAGAATGTTTATTTTTCATATATACCAATATATGGAAGGGCTGAAAAGGTAGTTAAGAAAGGCAATACATATATACTCTATAATGGATATGTAACAACATGCCCCAGGAAACCCGAGCCTGTTTACCGTGTCCAGTCAAAAAAAATCATGATTTCCTCTAAAACAAAAAAAATAACTGCAAGAAATATAAAAATCTATATTGGAAACATTCCTGTTTTTTATTTTCCTGTTTTTTCCCAGTCAATAACTGCCAAAAAGCCATTTATTGAAATCAGACCGGGATACCAGACTGAAATAGGTAAAACCATGGATATTATTTTTAACAATTCCTCGTATAATATAAATAGTTCCGAAAAACTTAATCTCGGAACAAGTGCTACGGAAGCAGGCTGGTCACTGGAAAATGATAAAAATAAGAATCAACGGCTTGATGCCTATTTAATAAAAAAATACAGTGAAAACAGTCTTTTATACGGTATTTTTGGGCAGTTTCAGCAAAATTTTTCTAAGGGTAATAATGTAATTTTTGACTGGAGGGATGTCAGGGATGAAACTACTTTTCAGGACTATTTTTATAGCCAGTTTATTAAAAAAAGTGAAAATCCCAACTATTTTTATTACACAAAAACATTTCCCGGCAGCATATTTGACTTCGGTATCCAGGACCATGCAGGAGAATCTTTACTTTTTCCTGACAGGTTTCCGGACATAAATTATACCAAACCATTTTTTAACGCGGGTAATTTACTGGCAGGTTTTAATTCATCCTGGACGCGATTTTCAAATCTGTCCTATCCTGTAACAGACAGGGCTTATAACAGTATTTCTTTAGAGGAGCCTTTTAATGTTTCATACGGTAAAATCTCACCTTTTTTACAATTAACAGATATTTATTATCACAATCAATCAACCAATATGGATAACTTTGTACCCAAGATAGGGATTAAAACTGATATGCTGTTTAAAAGGGTTGATGGCAGATATACTGATTTCTTATCACCTGCATTTTCTTTTTATTCACAATATCCTTCAGAAAAAACCGTACCATTTAACTTTGATTTGCTTGACTATAACCCTTCTGCAAGTTTTCTTGGCGCTGATGTTTCATGGAGCAGATGGAAAGAAAATAAAAATATTGCCAATGTTTTGGTGCAAAATTCCTACAACATAAATACGAATAAATTTCAGGATAGTATTGAATCATATAATTTTTCGCTATCTAAAGAGATTGGAATTTCCGGCCAGCAGCTCTTTAATTTTTCTGACGGTGGGATGACTGAAAATATAAATACATTATCTTTTAAAAAATCCTCTTCTTATACTTTTTCCATTGGAAATGAGTTTGATAAGGGTTATATCAATGCAATTTCAGCAGGTATGACAAGAAAAATTGGCTCTAAATGGAAATTCAATGCTAATATCTATTATGACTTAAACGGGAGTTCTCTTAATGAATGGTCTTTTAACATAGAAAAAAAAGTTAAATGTTTTGTTGTGGGGCTAACCGTTATACGAAGTAACGTAACGTCAGTTTATTTTACTATCATCCCTGCGGCATTTTCAAAATTTTAGAAATATTGGGGGAGAAGAAAAAATGGAAATTCTAAGAAAAGATAAAAGAAGATTTGACCAGCTGAGGCCCATCAAAATTACGAGAAACGTCAATAAATATGCACTTGGCTCTGCCTTGATTGAGATGGGGGATACGAAAGTTTTATGCTGCGTGTCTATGGAGGAAAAAGTCCCTCTTTTTTTAAAAAATACGGGAAGCGGGTGGCTTACTGCCGAGTATGGAATGATGCCACTTTCATGTCCTGAAAGAATCATGAGGACAAGCTACTCCTCCGGTAGGAATATGGAGATTCAAAGACTTGTTGGCAGGGCATTAAGGTCAATTGTTTACTTAAAAAACCTTGGGGAAAAGACGTTATGGATTGACTGTGACGTTATCCAGGCTGATGGAGGGACAAGAACTGCTGCCATTAATGGCTCGTTTATTGCTCTTGTGGATGCTCTTTATGTTTTAAACAAAAGAAACATTCTGGCAATTCCAGCGCTAAAGGATTATATATCCGCCATTAGTGTGGGTATAGTTAACGGGGAGTGTTATTTGGACCTTTCTTACAGCGAGGATTCCATAGCACAGGTGGATTTTAATGTTGTTATGAATGGCAGGGGTGAATTTGTGGAACTCCAGGGAACTGCAGAAGGGGCTTCTTTTTCAAAAGAGCTTCTTGATAAGATTATTGCTCTGGCGGGTAATGGTATAAAGGAGATTATAACAATCCAGAAAGACACATTAAAAGATGAAATTAAAAGTTTACTTGGCAAGTAAAAACAGAAAAAAAGCCAAAGAGGTTCAAACAATTCTTGATAGGTATGGCATAGAGGTACATCTTCCCGGCAGGGACATGGAATTTCCTCCTGAAGACTCAGATACTTTTGAAGGAAATGCTCTTAATAAAGCTATTTTTTTATCAAAATTTTATCCGGATGATGCTGTTATTGCTGATGATTCCGGGCTTGTCGTTTATGCATTAGGGGGCAAGCCAGGCGTTTATTCGTCAAGATTTGCAGGACCGGAGAAATCTGATGCCCAAAATATAAAAAAATTATTAGAGCATATGGAAAACGTAAAAAACAGGAAGGCATATTTTATCTGTGTTTCAGCAGTTGTCCTGCCAGGTGGCAAAAGTAAAACATTTGAAGGCAGACTTTATGGTGTAATAACAAAAGAAGAAAGAGGGAATAACGGTTTTGGTTATGACCCGGTATTTGAAATCCCAGGGATTAAAAAAACCGTTGCCGAGTTATCAGAAGAAGCAAAAGATAATATCAGCCATAGAGGAAAAGCATTAAGAAAATTAGCCAAACATCTCACCTGTTTAAACAAATTTTAGATAATATCACTTTACTTTATATTGAATTTAAAGTAAGATACATTGATGAAAATATACAAAAGAATAATTTTTGACTCTATATCTAAATTTTTATATAGTCCGGATATAATTGTATTGCACGGTGCCAGACAGGTGGGAAAGACCTATATACTTTATTATATCAAAGATTTCCTTGAAAAAAAAAAAGAGCAGGTGTATTACATTGACCTTGAAGATTCAAGATTTATCAGAATTTTGGATTCAGGACCTGATGAGTTTATAATACATTTACAAGAAGAAGGTTTTATATATGGCCCAACAAAAAAAATTTATGTTCTTATAGATGAAATTCAGTATTTAAAAAATCCATCATCTTTTTTAAAACTTATTGCAGACCATTATATTGGAATAAAACTTATTGTATCTGGTTCTTCAAGTTTTGATATTAAGAATAAATTTAAAAATTCTTTGGTGGGAAGAACTGTTAATTTTGATATATTCAACCTTTCATTTAAAGAATTTCTGATATTCAAAAATTATTTATTTGATGAAACAATACCATATACCCTTAAAAAAGAAGAGGAACTGCAGGGATTATACAAAGAATATGCTCTATATGGTGGTTATCCTAAAATTGTTATGACGGCTGATAAGGAAATCAAGGAAAAATATCTCCAGCAGATTATAGATACCTATATAAAAAAAGATATCCGTGACCTTGCTAATATTAAAGATATAAATAAATTTAACAAGCTTGTTGAGGTTTTGGCTTCACAAAGTGGACAGCTTTTAAATATTACAGAGATTTCAATGACTTGTGGTATAGCAAAACAGACAGTAAACCAGTATATTTTTCTGTTAGAGCAAACCTATATTTTAAATATTTTAAAACCATTTAGTGCGAATAAAAGGTCAGAATTGTTCAAAACACCAAAAATATTTTTTTATGACACAGGATTAATGCAGATGTTATGGTTAAAAGAAATTCCAAGAGAATTATTAGGTCCTGTATTTGAAACAAGTATTCATGCTGAGCTGATAAAAAAATATGGGATTGATAAAATAAGATTTTGGCGGACTGCGGATAAAAAAGAGATTGATTTTATTTTATTGCAAAAGGATAAAAAAATACCCATTGAAGCAAAACTTAATTTTTTACAGGCAAATATCTCCACATTGAAATATTTTAATCAAAATTATAATTCTGAAAATTTTTATATTGTGGCGCTAAAACATAGTATTGAAAAAAAACAAAACTATATCTATCCATGGGATTTTAAAAATATTGAAAAAAGGTAAATCCTTATTTTGGAACAAAAGGTGTCTTAGGTTATAATTATAAATTTACTTAAGGCGGTGTAGCTCAGTAGTAGAGCAGTCGGCTCATACCCGATATGTCAGGGGTTCAAATCCCTTCACCGCCACGGAATTCTTCCTTGAGAAGGGATTTGAATAGAGCGAAGACGTATAGACCCGATGAATAGGAGGGTCTGTGCGAATGGCCGACCCGAGGCGTTTTGGGAGCCGAGGGCGCCAAATCCCTTCACCGCCACGATATTCTTCTTTGAAAAGGGATTTGAATTCTTTTTTTCAATAGTAAATATTGGTGATATTATTTATTAAGAGGTGAATAATAATGATTAAGCATTTAGAAATTAAAAACTTTAAATCATTAAAAGAAATAAGCCTAAATTGTAAACGAATAAATCTTTTTATTGGTGAACCCAATTCAGGAAAATCTAATATTTTAGAAAGTATTGGACTTTTTTCTTTTACTGATAAATTAAAAGATTTTGTTAGATATGAAAGAATAACTAATCTTTTCTACGATGAGAATTTAGAAGAAACCATAAATATAAAATTAGATACCAAAGAACTTGAAATTAAAAAACATGGTGAACAAATTTTGGGTGGAGCTATAGAAAAAAGAGGGCAAACTCCATCAAATGGACACTATCAACTTTTTAGTTTTCAGGCTGACTATTCATCCCTTAGAGGTTGGAGCGGGATTAATCCCTGTTCTTTAATAATTAAATTTTATAGATTTAAAATAATGGATTTATTTAATGCCCATGATATTGCTTTTCTTAATCCTCCTTATGGAGATAATCTACTTACTATTATTTCAATAAATAAGAAATTGAAATCATTTATTTCAGATATTTTTACTCCATTTGGATATAAATTGTTTCTTAGACCCCAAGAAAATAAAATAGAAATTTTAAAATATGATGAAAAAGAAAATATATCTATTTCTTTACCTTATTCTTTGGTTTCTGATACGTTTCAAAGGATTATTTTCTATTGGACAGCGATTAATACCAATAAGGATTCTGTACTTATTTTTGAAGAACCGGAATCCCAGACTTTTCCATATTATACAAAATTTCTTGCTGAAACAATAGCGCTTGATAAAAATAATCAATATTTTCTTACAACACATAATCCTTATTTTCTTCTGTCACTTTTAGAAAAAACACCAAAAGAAGAAATAGGGATATTTATAACTTATTATAAAAATTATCAGACAAAGATTAAAGAACTTTCTGAAGAAGAAAAAATAAAAATCCTTGATTTTGAAAAAGACGCATTTTTTAACATTGAAAAATTCATTGAATAATAAATGATTTATGTAGAATGCAAATCAGACGTGGCATTAGTAGAATCCCTTGGTATTTCACGCAAAGAGATAGAACATAAAAGTGGAAAATCAGGTGTATGTAAAATATTGCAAAAACAATCCAATAGTATTGGTTTAGTTGATGAAGACCCTGGAGCGGGTAATCCTTCCTATATTAAAACTTTAAAATCTTTAAATGAAAAAAATGATATAAAAATTTTTATTGATAATATAAATAAAAATAAATTGATTATGCTTTGTCCTCAATTAGAAGGATGGATTTTGAAAGTATCTAAAAAATCAGGAATAAAATTTGAAAAATATGGATTATCAAATGGGGAAAGATTACATTCAAAGATAAATTTAAAGATACCTGATTTCAAGAAATTTCTGAAGGAATTATCCAAAACAGATGAAATAATTTTCCTTAAAGAACAATTTGATAAACTATAATAAAGAGTAAATAAATTATATATGCTTAATGAAAAACAGAAAAAGGAACTTCTGAAAATTGCAAGAGAAACCCTTGAATATTATCTTGCTGGAAAACATCTGCCTGAAATAAAAATATCAGACCCGTTGTTAAAAGAAAAAAGGGGTGTGTTTGTTACATTGCACAATAAAGGAAATCTTTGCGGCTGTATCGGAATGATTATCCCTGAAGAACAGCTATATAAAACAGTAAGAAATATGGCGATTGAATCAGCCACTGCAGACCCAAGATTTACTCCTGTAACAGAAGATGAACTTAAATACATAGATATTGAAATTTCAGTTTTAACTGTTCCACAAAAGGTAGACTCTGCCGATGAAATTGTTTTAGGCCGGGATGGTGTTATTGTAAAAAAAGGATGTTGCCAGGGGGTATTTCTACCACAGGTTGCCACTGAGACGGGCTGGTCAAAAGAGGAATTTCTTTCCTGTCTTTGTTCCCGGAAAGCCGGGCTTTCATACGATGCATGGAAAAACCCTGAAACTGAACTTTATATATTCCAGGCAGAGGTATTTTCAGAGAAAGAATTATGAAAGAAAAAATACTTGTCCATATCTGTTGCGGTCCTTGTGCAATTGTCCCGGTAAAAATTCTTGAGGAACATTTTGAACCGGTGGGTTTCTGGTTTAATCCTAATATTCATCCATATAAAGAGTATCAAAAACGTCTCCAGACTGCAGGTTATGTTTTTAAAAGACTTAATAAGGAGATTTTCTGGGACCTGCATTATGATATTTTTTCATGGTTTTCATTAATCCTTGAAGAAATTAAAAATAAAAGAGACAGATGTGAAAGGTGTTATGCCATAAGACTGGAAAAAACAGCGCAATTTGCAAAAGAAAATGGATTTAAATATTTCACAACCACAATGCTTGTAAGTCCTTATCAAAAAACGGCTTCTATAGAAAAAATCGGGAAAGATATGGCGCAGAAATATAATATTGAATTTTTATCACAGGATTTTAAAAGCCATTACAGTGAAGAGAAAATATTTATAAAACAGTGGCACCTGTACCATCAGAATTATTGTGGATGTCTTTTCAGTGAGATTGAAAGATTGGGAATTGCAAATGAAAAAATTTAAAGAAGGCGACGTAATTGGTATATCATTAAAAGATGGGAAAAAGTGGTTTGTAAAGATTGAAAAAAAGACGTTTGGAACCCACAAAGGTAACATAAACCTTGAAGAGATTATCGGGAAAGATGAAGGGTCTGAAATCCAAACAAATTTGGGACATAAGGGTTATGCCTTTTATCCCTCATTAGAAGAGATTATCCTTTATTACATAAGGAGAAACACCCAGATTGCCTATCCCAAAGACCTTGGATATATTATACTGAAACTTGGAATAAAAGAAGGGACAAGAATTATTGAGTGTGGAACAGGAACAGGTGCGACAACGTTTGTTTTTTCTCATTTTGTAGGGAACACAGGAAAGATTTATACCTATGAAAACAGAGAGGAATTTACTCAAAAAGCGCAAAAGTTAATTAAAGAATTTGGCATGGAGGAAAGGGTTGTTTTTAAAACAAAAGATATAATAGATGGATTTGATGAAAAAGATGCTGACGTTCTTTTTCTTGACATCAAAAACCCGCAGGATTATGTTGAAAAAGTGTTTTCTTCTTTGAAAAAAGGAGGAACCTTCGGGATTATAGTGCCAACGACAAATCAGGTATCTGACGTTCTTGTTTCTCTTGAAAGAATTGGACTGGTAAACGTGGAAGTAAGCGAAATTCTTTTAAGAAAATATAAGACAAATCCTGCCAGGTTAAGACCAGATGACATAATGATAGGACACACAGTATACATTATGACAGGCCGAAACCTCTCTATATTCTGTTGAAATTCAGATATAAAGAATATTTACACTGGGCTAAAGAAAGAGATAAGTTCTGGATTTCTCTTTACTGCTTTATAAAAACAACTATGCGAATAAAGCCTTAAAGAAAATCCAAACTTATCAGTTATCTGAAAAATATTTGCCAATTTTAGTTCATATCTATTATAATATTTGTTTGGAAAATATGGGCCGCTAGCTCACCAGGTAGAGCACCGCCCTTTTAAGGCGGGGGCAGCAGGTTCAAGTCCTGCGCGGCCTAATATGATTTTTTCTTCTGTGTAAGCAGGACTTGAATAGAGCGAAGTAAGGGAATTGTGAGCGGGCGCAACAATTCCCAGCGAATGGCCGACCCCGAGCGTAGTGAGAGCGAGGGGCGCCAATGGACTGCGCGGCCTAATATGATTTTTTCTTCTTTGAAAACAGGACTTGAATCCTTTATTTTCTTGAAGGTCCGGAGGAATAATGACTTTAACAGGAAAGTCTCATAAATTTGGAGATGACATTAACACTGACTATATAATTTCAGGGAGATACAAGTTTAAAACACTTGACATGAAAGAACTTGCACAACATATTTTTGAGGATATCGTTCCTGATTTTTATAGTAAACTTTCACCCGGAGATTTTATTGTTGCAGGGAATAATTTCGGTTGTGGCTCTTCAAGGGAGCAGGCTGTGCTTGCTTTAAAAAATGCACAAATTTCAGCAATCATCGCAAAAAGTTTTGCAAGGATTTTTTACAGAAATGGAATAAATGTAGGCTTGATTTTGCTTGAAACGGATACTGATTCCATATCAGAAGAGGATATTCTTAAGATTTATCTGAAAAAAGGAATTATTATAAATGAAACAAAAAATATTTCTCTCCCTATAAAACCTATACCTGAATTTTTTCTTGACATAATACAGGAGGGTGGAGTTATCAACTATCTTAAAAAGTACGGGGATTTTAAAGTATGAAAAAATATCAGGTTACACTGCTTCCCGGTGATGGTATAGGCCCTGAGATTACAGGTGTAACAAAAAAATGTATTGAAGCCACAGGGGTTAACATTGAATGGGACGTTAAAGAAGCGGGATTGAATGCAATAAAAAAATATAAGACGCCTCTTCCTGAAGAAACAATAAAATCAATAGAAAAAAACAAAGTTTGTTTAAAAGGTCCGATTACTACACCCGTCGGGACTGGTTATAGAAGTATTAACGTTGTGTTGAGACAAACGTTTGGGCTCTATGCATGTGTCAGACCATTTAAAGTATATGAAGGGACAAGAACATGTTATAAAAATATTGACCTTGTAATTATAAGGGAAAACATGGAAGACCTTTATGCAGGTATTGAATTTGAAAAAGATAAAGAGGAAACCCTTAAACTTATTGATATTATAAAACAATTGACACAAAATGAGATAAGGAGGGATTCCGGGATAAGCATAAAGCCTATTTCATCTTCAGGTTCTGAAAAAATTACAAGGTTTGCATTTGAATATGCAAAGAAAAACAAAAGAAAGAAGGTTACTGCTGTTCATAAAGCAAACATTATGAAATTTACGGATGGGCTTTTTCTTCAGACAGCAAGGAATATTTCTTCAGAATATCCTGGAATAGAATTTGAGGATATGATTGTGGATAATATGGCAATGCAGCTTGTCCAAAAACCTTTTAAATATGATGTTCTTTTATGTCCCAATCTTTATGGGGATATACTTTCAGACCTTTGTGCAGGACTTGTAGGCGGACTCGGTCTTTCACCAGGGGCAAACGTTGGTGAAAATATGGCAATATTTGAACCGACACATGGAAGTGCACCAAAGTATGAGGGAAAAAACAAGGTAAACCCTTCTGCCATGATTCTTGCAGGTGTTTTGATGTTGAGATATTTAGGGGAAAATGGAGCAGCGGAAAACATGGAAGATGCAGTTGCCCGGGTTATAAGAGAAGGTAAAAACGTAACGTATGATTTCAGGGAGGAAAATTCTCCTGATGTAGTTGGAACGGCACAGATGGCAGATGCCATAATAAACAAAATAAAGTAACGGTAAGGATAAATAAATGGTTACAGTTATTGTCGGGACCCAATGGGGGGATGAAGGGAAGGGCAAGATTATAGATTTTCTTGCCCCGCAGCATGATATCGTTGCACGATACCAGGGTGGCGCAAATGCAGGACACACTGTTATGTACAACAATAAAAAATTTGTGTTTCATCTTATTCCGTCAGGTATACTTCATCCCAAGGTGGTTGGTGCCCTGGGAAATGGAGTTGTCCTTGACCCGGTATCTTTTTTTCAGGAAATAGAAAATCTTGAAAAGGAAAAAATAAAATTTAAATCCAGGCTTTTTATTGCAGAAAATGCTCATATTACGCTTCCTTATCATAAGATGCTTGACCATGTTGAGGATAAAAAAAAAGGAAAAGATAAGATTGGCACAACAGGTAGAGGTATTGGCGCTACGTATACAGATAAATATGGAAGAACAGGGATTAGGGTTATTGATTTTTTAGACAGTGAAGTTTTTATTAATAAATTAAAAACCAATCTTGAACTGAAAAACTATCTCTTGAAAGAATACTACAATGAAAAGGAATTTATCATTGAAAAAATAATTGATGAATACCAGCCCTACAGGGTAAAAATGCAGCCTTTTGTCAGAAACGTATCCTTATATCTCAACGAGGAAATTGACAATGGTAAAAAAATTCTTGCAGAAGGGGCACAGGGAACCTTTCTTGACATAGATTTTGGGACGTATCCCTATGTTACTGCGTCAAATCCTGTTTCTGCAGGGGCATGTACCGGACTGGGAATAGGTCCTAAAAAAATCACTCACGTGCTCGGTGTTGCAAAAGCCTATACGACAAGAGTTGGTATGGGTCCTTTTCCTACGGAATTAACGGGTGAGATAAATGATAAATTAAGACAGGCGGGTAATGAGTTTGGTGCAACGACAGGGCGGCCGAGAAGATGCGGGTGGTTTGATTCTGTCCTTGTCCGATTTGCTTCAAAAATTAATAGCCTTGACGAGTTGATAATTACAAAATTAGACGTTCTTTCAGGATTAGGGAAAATCAGGGTTGGGTTTGAATATTATTATAACGATAAAAAGATTAAAGATTATCCGCTTGACATGAGAATTTTCAGCAATGCAAAAGTGGAATACAGGGAATGTGATGGATGGATGGAAAACATAAATACCGTTACAAGATATAAAGACCTTCCCCGGAATGCAAAAAAATATCTTGGTATAATAGAAGAACTTGTAGAGACGAAAATTTCATATGTTTCTGTTGGTTCAGATAGAGAACAAATAATAAAAATGTAAAAGTGGAAAATATTGACATTATACACAGGTGAAATTATAATATTTCTTGTAAATACTCAGTGAACGGCGTTTGAAGTAAGTTTGGATTGTCTTTGAGGCTTTGTTTGAAAGAATGTTTTTACAAAGATGAGAAGAGCAATCCAGAACTTATTTCCTGCTTCAGCCCGGTAAATTATACCTGTCCGCCAATCTTTTAGGCGGAAACACTGTTTAGTGAATATTTACTTTCTTAGAGGATAATTATGACTGGAGCAAAAATTGTTGTTGAATCTTTAAAAAAAGAAGGGGTAAAGATAATATTTGGTTATCCCGGCGGGGTTATTTTACCTCTTTGTGATGCTTTGTATGACGACAGTGACATAAAATTTATTCTTACAAGGCATGAACAGGGTGCAGCCCATGCTGCTGATGGTTATGCAAGAGCATCAGGGTCTGTTGGCGTTTGTATAGCGACCTCAGGTCCCGGTGCAACAAATCTTGTTACAGGGATTGCAAATGCATATATGGATTCTATCCCAATGGTTGCAATCACGGGACAGGTTCACACCCAGCTTATCGGCAATGATGCTTTCCAGGAGGCTGATACAACCGGGATTACAAGACCTATAACCAAGCATAATTATCTTGTTAAAGATATTTCTGAACTTGCGTCTGTTATAAAGGAAGCATTTTATATAGCAAATACAGGGAAAAAAGGACCTGTTCTTATTGACCTTCCTGTGGACGTCCAGAGGGCAGATACTGATTTTAACTACCCTGTGAATATAGATATGAAAAGCTATAAACCTGTATATGAGGGTCATCCTTTACAGATTGAAAAAGCAATTAACATGATACTCGCCTCTGAAAGGCCTATTGTTATGGTGGGTGGAGGCGTGATTTCTTCAAATGCAGGTGAAGAACTGAAAAAATTTTTGGATATGACTGCAATACCCATTACAACAACTCTTATGGGCCTTGGTTCAATTTCTTATGAATATGGATTAAATCTTGGTATGCCTGGTATGCATGGAACAAAATATGCCAATTATGCAATACAACAGACAGACCTTATTATTGCGATTGGCTGTAGATTTGATGACAGGGTGACAGGAAAGCTCAGTGAGTTTGCACCGAAGGCAAAGATTATACATGTTGACATTGACCCTGCTTCAATCGGTAAAAACGTTCCTGTTGAGCTTCCGATTGTCGGTGATGCAAAATCAGTTCTTCAGAAATTCATTGAAAAAAATCCAAAAATTAACATTGAAAAATGGGGCCGGCAGATTCTTGACTGGAAAAAACAGCATCCCTTAAAATATAAGGATGAAGATAATGAGATAAAGCCGCAGTTTGTTATAGAAACATTGGCAGGGTTGACAAAGGGGGAGGCGATTATTACAACAGAGGTTGGACAAAACCAGATGTGGACGGCTCTTTTTTACCCATTTAAACGTCCAAGGACATTTATTACGTCCGGGGGGCTTGGGACCATGGGATTCGGATTTCCTGCTGCAATAGGAGCAAAGTTTGCCTGTCCGGATAAAACTGTTATTGATATCGCCGGTGATGGAAGTATACAGATGAACGTTCAGGAGTTAAGTACGGCAGTGAGTAATAAAATTGCAGTAAAGGTTATAATTCTTAATAATTATTGTCTTGGTATGGTTCGCCAGTGGCAGGAGCTTTTTTATAAAAAAAGATATGCATTCACCTGTTTTGGAGAAGGACATCCGGATTTTGTAAAGTTAGCAGAGGCTTATGGAGCAATCGGATACAGGATTAAAAATAAAAATGAAGTGGAAAAAATTCTCAAAAAAGCCATTGAGGAAAAAGAGAAACCCGTATTTGTTGATTGCTGGGTTACCAGGGAGGAAAACGTTTTTCCCATGGTTCCTGCAGGGGCATCTTTAACAGAAATGATGGAAGGACTTGCATGATGGAAAAAGAAAATTTTAAACCGCATATTTTATCTGTGATAGTTGAAAACAAGTCAGGGGTTCTTGCAAGAGTTGCAGGGCTTTTTTCAGCAAGAGGATATAACATTGACAGCCTGTCAGTAAGTGAAACAGAGGACCATGATGTTTCAAGGATGACAATTGTCGTTAAGGGAAATGAAAAAATTCTTGAGCAGATTTTTAAACAGTTAAACAAGCTTATAGACGTTATAAAAATTCAGGACCTTACGTCTGAAGAATTTATAGAAAGAGAAATGGTTCTTGTAAAAGTAAATACCTCCAATAGTCTTATAAGGCAGGAGATAATGCAGATTACCAACATATTCAGGGCCAAGATAATAGACGTAGGGAAAAAAACCCTGACCATTGAACTTGTTGGAGGCAGCAGTAAAATAAAGGCAATGCTTGAATTTATGAGAGGGTTTGGTATTAAAGAAATTATAAGAACAGGTAAGATTGCCATCAGCAGGGAATTTGACATGGATTAACGGTTAACTGAGGGAGAAAAAAGAAAATGACTGCAAAAATTTATTATGACAGTGATGCAAACATTGATGTTTTTAAAGGTAAAGTGGTGGGTATTGTGGGATTTGGAAGCCAGGGAAGAGCACATGCTTTGAATTTAAGAGACAGTGGTGTAAACGTGCTTGTAAGTCAGCATGCAGGAGGTCCAAACTGGGAAAGAGCAAAACAAGAAAAATTTTTTCCTGTATCCGCAGAAGAACTTACAAAAAAATCCGATATTATTATGATGTTGGTCCAGGATAATGTTCAACCCGCAGTATATAAAAAAGAAATAGAACCACATTTGAAAAAAGGAAAGGCTCTTGGTTTTGCACACGGTTTTTCAATTGTTTATAAACAGATAAGACCAATGCAGGATATAGATGTTTTTATGGTGGCTCCAAAAGGACCCGGGGACCTTGTCCGAACCCAGTTTTTGGAAGGGAAGGGTGTTCCCTGTATTATAGCCGTGGAACAAAATGCTTCAGGGAAAGCCATGGAAACAGCTCTTGCTTATGCAAAGGGCTTGGGCGGAACAAGATGCGGGGTTGTGGAAACCACTTTCAGGGAAGAGACAGAAACGGACCTTTTTGGTGAACAGGCGGTTCTGTGTGGAGGATGTTCAGAATTAATAAGGGCGGGTTTTGATACTCTTGTTGAGGCAGGATACCAGCCTGAAATAGCCTATTATGAAACGTGCCATGAACTCAAGCTTATTGTAGACCTTATTGTTGAAAGAGGAATACAGGGAATGAGACAGGTTATAAGTGATACGGCTGAGTACGGTGATATGACAAAGGGCCGCAGGGTAATCAGTAAACCGGTAAGAAGAGAAATGAAAAAAATACTTTCAGAGATCCAGTCAGGGGAATTTGCCCGTGAATGGCTCCTTGAAAACCAGATTGGAAGACCTGTTTTTGAATCCATAAGGGAAAAAGACAGAGCTCATTTAATAGAGGGGATTGGCAAAAAAATGAGAAGTATGATGCCATGGCTGAAAAAATAATAATTAAAAATAATAATTAACCACAGGAGATAAAACATGCAGGGAGAAATGATTTTCAGTCCTACGAAGGAGTTAATAAGTAATTTTTGGTTGGTTATTTCAAGACTGCTTCCAACAGTCTTGAA
>JAMCZX010000009.1 GCA_023485205.1 Candidatus Omnitrophota bacterium
TCTTTTTTCTCTCCGGGTTTTATCAGTTTTCTCCATATCGCTGGTGACATTAGCAGATTGTTCTGTGCCCCCCAGTCACTCCCGAGGAGCACTCCATCTATTTCTTTGTAATTGAGAAAATTTTCCTTAAATATATTGCTAAAAAATCTATAAATTATTGCTAAATTCAATTTATGTTTGAAAGAAGAAAATATTAAACAGGGAAAAATCCGGTTTGTTTAGATTGTTAGTTTATTTAGGAACCTTTTCCCTTCTTTATAATACCCAACTTGTATTGCTATACTTTTTGAATGCGTTTTTACCCGTCTAATTCGGGGGTAGTGTGGTTTCACTCTTTTTTTATATCACAGAACTCTTGATTTTACAAGGGTTTTATTTTTACTCCTTAAAAGTGAGAAACTCAGGAATTTTTTTAAAATAGATTTAAAGACGTTCATATATTTCCTTGATACAAATAACTATGTTATTTGAAAATATATAAAACCTTTTAAAGGATATTTTTATAATCAACAAAATGCCGGGAATTTAGATAAGTAAAACATTAAGAAAGTTACTGATGTTAGACTTTTAAATACAATTACTAATGAGGTAGTTACTATACTGTATGATATATCCTCGGAGATTCAAGAATTATTAGAAAAATTATCTCTGTCGCACTAATTGGGAAACTGAGGGGGGGAATCTATAAAATTTTGCTCTTTTCATAATTTGACCACTTTATTTGTTTGCATTGATTCCTCAGCTGCCAGTGTAATCAGAGTTCCATATAAGCATTCTTTAACTTCTGTTAATGGTTTTTTTCCTGTTTTTATTACATCTAAAAACGCTATATGTTCTTCTATAAACCCATTATGCATACTGCCATCTTTTGGAGGAGTCACAAAAAAGGTAATCGCATCATTTGCTGTTTTCATACATGTAAAAATTCTGTTTATCTCCATAACTTCTTCTGGTTTCTCACGTTGTATTACTATAATTTCATTTTGAGAAATATCTATACCACTTTCCATCCCACCCATAAATCCTTTATCCCCAAAAACGCCAAATTCAAGACTTTTCGGGAAATAGGTTGGCGCAAACATGCATAAAGATAATGTACCCCTTGCCTTTTTTTCATAATCTACAATTACAACGGCGTTATCTTCAATCTCATTGGGAGTTTTTAACACTTTTATTACATCAGTACCACCAAACGCTGCTACAGCGCTTGGTTTTCTGCCCAGATACCAGTTCATTAGGTCAAAGTGATGGCAGGTTTTATCTACTAAAGCTCCACCACTTCGGGTTTTATCCTGAATCCAGTTATCAATCTTGTGGTGAAACCGGCCGCGGGCCTCTTTGAACCAGACCAGATATGGGGTTCCAATTATACCTGAACTTAGGATTTCTTTAAATTTAGCATAGTATGGAGAATATCTATTCTCATGTCCAATCATCAATATCTTTGTACTTTTTTCTGCTTCTGTAACCATTTTAAAACAATCTTCTTTGGTGGTAGCTATAGCCTTTTCACAAAGAACATGGATGCCGGCCTGAAGTGCTGAAATTGAAATTTCTGCATGGGTAAAAATTGGAGTGGAGATGATTACTCCATCCAGAGATTCATTCAGAATATCCTGCCATTTTGAAAATGGTTTCGCCTCAGGTGCCATTTCATTTGCCTGTTTCAATTCTCTGGAATTTGTATCACATATTGCAGATACTTCTGCTATAGTGTTGAAACGTTCCTTGATTACTCTAATGTGAGATTTGCCCATCATTCCCGTACCAATAAAGCCCAATCGAATTTTTTTTCTCTCATTTCTCATTTGTTCTCCTTCTATGCAATGTAGTAAATATGCACGGGGTTTCAGCCTAAGGCTGATCCACTGTGGTGGATGGTGAATATTTACTTTTTCTCATAAGGGAAAAATCAGGTTTGTTTAGACTGTTATTTTATTTAGGAACCTTTTGCCAGTCTTTTAAAAACATCTCAAGCCCTTTATCAGTTAAAGGATGTTTGAAAAGTTTTTCCATTATCTCAAATGTCATCGTGCATACATCTGCTCCTGTTAAAGCGGCATCAAGAACATGCAAAGGGTTTCTTACTGCTGCTACAATGATTTTGGTTTTGTAGTTATAGTTTTGATATATAGTTTTAATCTGTTTTACTAATTCCATTCCATTCCATCCTACATCATCTAAACGGCCTACAAATGGACTTATATAAGTTGCATTGACTTTAGCCGCTAAAAAAGCCTGAACCGGTGAAAAATTTAATGTAACATTAGTTTTGATTCCTTCTTTACTTAAAACTTTGACTGCTTTGATACCTTCAGAAATCAAAGGTATTTTAACGACTATATTCTTATGCAGATTTGATAATCGCTTTGCTTCTTCTATCATCTGTTCTGCATTTAGGTTTACTACTTCCACGCTAATAGGCCCATCCACTATTTCACATATTTCTTTAACCACCTCTAAGAATTTCTTTCCTGTTTCCGCTATTTTTGTAGGATTGGTTGTAACTCCATCTAAAATTCCCCATTTCATAGCATTTTCAATTTCCTCTACTTTTGCCGTATCAATAAAAATTTCCATTTATTAATCCTCCACCGTAAATAAATTTATAATACTATTTTGCTATAATTTTACTATATTTTTTTTCTTATTCCAAATTTTCAGGTAATTTTAGGATAATATCTAAATATATTTTTATCTATAAATGTTAAATATATTTGAGAAAAAGAATTAAATCTATTATAATTTTTGAATAATATATAATAATAACTATTTTTCAATTTATTATGGATACAAAAAACCTTCTTATTGAAATTGGATGTGAGGATTTACCTTCCTGGACAGGAGAATCATTTGCCTGCCAGTTTAAAAATTCATTTTTATCATTTATAGAAAATAAAAATTTAAAGGTTGATGATTTAAATATTTTTTGGACACCAAGAAGAATTTTAATATTTGCCAAAGGTATCACTGAAAAAATTCCTTCAGAAAAAAAAGAAGTGGCAGGTCCCCGGTTAAATACTGTTAAAGATGAAAAAGGTCAATATCATCCTGCTGTTATAAAATTTGCCCAGGCTAATAATATTTCTCTGGAAAAACTTAAGGTAAAGAAAATTGGAGATAAAGAAGTTGTTTATTTTTTAAAAAATATAAAATCTGTTTATGTAAAAAACATTATAGGCCAGGCAGTTATAGATATTATAAAAAATTTAAATATTCCCCGGTCTATGAAATGGGATGATTCAGAATTAAGGTTTTATAGACCAATAAGATGGGTGCTTGCTTTATGGAATGATAAAAAAATATCCATGCAGATAGGTAATATAAAAAGTTCCAATTTTACATTTGGTCATAGACTTCTTAGTCAGGGGAAGATTTATATTAGTGATTGGAAAGATTATTTTGATGCTATCCAAAAAAATTTTGTTGTTATTGATAAAAATATAAGAAAAAAATTTATTTCAGGTCTTGTCCAAGAAAAAATTCAACCAGAAGAAAATGTGGATGAAACACTTTTTGAAAATTTATCTGGGATTGTGGAATATCCTGTAATTATAAGATGTAAATTCCCGATTGACATTCCAGAAATACCGGATGAAATTTTAAAAATCATTATTGAAAAGGCAGAAGGCATTCCTCTGTATAAAAATGAAAAATTATGCAGTGAATTTCTTATTGTTTCAGATGGCATTGACAATCCTGATTGTATAAGAAATTATGAAAGGCTTATAAAAGACAGGATAATGGATGCTGTGTTTTTTTATAACAATGATATGCACAAAAACATTGATACATTTATAGAAATGACAAAAAATATTTTATTTCATCCTCACTGGGGATATTCCCTTGCCATAGCAGAAAGACTTGTAGATATTTCCCGGAAAATTTCTATTTTGCTAAATATGGATGAAAATATATCAAGAAATTTTTATCGTGCCGCACAACTTTCAAAGTTTGATATGGCATCTTCTATGGCAAGGGAATATCCCCAGTTAAGTGGAACAATGGGAAAAATATATTCCAAAAAATTTGGTGAAAACGATGTTGTATGTCAGGCAATAGAAGACCATTTAAAACCAAAATTTCCCGGAGATAGTTTCCCTGTTACTTATGAAGGTTCAATTCTGGCTATGGCAGATAGAATAGAATATCTTTGTTCTTTTATATCGTTAAATACTGGAATTTCAGGTTCTCAGGACCCTTATGGATTAAGAAGAATTGTTAATTCATTATTTGATATTATATGGAATAAAAAATATAATATTGATTTGGCTCCTTTTATTCAGCAGGTGGTTAATTGTTTTAACCCGGATGATTCCGGAGAAGTAGAAAAAAAAATAAAGGATTTTATTATCCAGAGATTGGAATCCCAACTCGGATTTGAAGGGATTCCCAAAGGTATAAGGTCCAGTATTATTTCAGTGGAAAATCTTAATATATACAGGATAAGAAAAAAAATAGATTCTTTTTCTTATTTTATCGGGAAGATAAAAGAATCAGAAAATATTTTTGTTCCATTTTCAAGGATATCAAATATCTTAAAGCAGGCACAATCCCAGGGGATAATCAATTTGAAGTTTGATGAAAATCTGTTAGTTGAAAAAGAAGAAAAAATTCTTTTTGAAACTTTTAAAAAAAATAAGGATAATATCTATCAGTTAATAGAAAAAGAGGAATATATTTTGTTTTTAAATGACCTGCTTGATTTTAAAAAACCTGTAGATGATTTTTTTGACAAGGTTCTGGTAATGTGTCCTGAAGAAAATATAAAAAATAACAGACTGGCGCTTCTTGAAAAATGGAATAATTTATTTATGCTTTTTGCAGATTTTTCTTTTATAAGGGAGGAAGATATAAAAAATGCTCGAAAAATTTGATTCAGAAATTTATTCTTTGATAGAAAAAGAAATGGTAAGAGAATCAGAAACAATTAATCTTATTGCTTCTGAAAATTATGCAAGCAGTGCTGTATTATCTGCCACTGGTTCCATTTTAACCAATAAATATGCAGAAGGTTATCCATCCAGACGATATTATGGAGGATGCGAATTTATAGATAGTATTGAGTCTATAGCAATAGCAAGAGCAGAAAAACTTTTTAATGCAGAACATGTAAATGTTCAACCCCATTCCGGAAGTCAGGCAAATATGGCGGTATATTTATCCTGTGCTAAACCGGCAGACACAATACTTGGTATGGATATATGTTCAGGGGGACATCTTTCTCATGGAGCAAAAGTAAGTTTTTCCGGGACAATTTTTAATGCTGTATATTATGGTGTTAATCAGGATACACATCTTATTGACTATTCTGAAGTTGAAAATATTGCACAGAAATATAAACCCAAAATAATTATATGCGGGGCAAGTGCCTATCCCCGAATTATTGATTTTAAAAGATTTTCTGAAATAGCAAAAAATGTTAATGCCTATCTTTGTTCTGACATGGCTCATATTGCAGGACTGGTTGCTGCAGGAATTCATCCTTCACCGGTGGATGTTTCTGATTTTGTTACCTCAACTACTCATAAAACGCTTCGCGGTCCCAGAGGAGGATTTATTATTTGTAAAAAAGAACATGCCAGGAAAATTGATAAAACAATTTTCCCCGGTATGCAGGGAGGTCCGCTTATGCATGTTATTGCTGCAAAAGCTGTGGTATTTAAAGAAGCAGCAACTGATGATTTCAAAGAATATCAAAACCAGATTGTTAAGAATGCAATACTTTTTGCAGAAACCTTAAAAGAATCAGGTTATCATCTTATTACGGGTGGAACAGACAATCATATGCTTCTTATTGACCTTAGAAATAAAAAGATTACAGGGTTGGAATGTCAGAATATTCTTGAAAAAATTAATATTATTGTAAATAAAAATTCCATACCATTTGACCCGTTAGGAGCAACAGTTACAAGTGGAATAAGAATTGGAACTCCGGCAATAACAAGCAGGGGAATAAAGGAAAAAGAAATTTTAAAAATTATAGAATTTATAAATGAGGCTTTGTATTGTAAAGATTCGCCGGAAAAATTAAAAAATATAAGAGACAGAGTAAAAGATTTTATAAAACAGTTTCCTATTTATAAATAATATTAAACAAATGAGACCTGACTGGGATGAATACTTTTTAAAAATTGCAGAATTGGTAAGTGAAAGGGCAACCTGTTTAAGAAGAAAAGTAGGCGCGGTGTTGGTAAAAGACAAACGGATTCTTGCTACAGGGTATAATGGGGCTCCAAGTGGATTTAAACATTGTGAGGAAACTGGATGTCTTCGGGAAAAGCTTAAAATTCCTTCAGGGGAAAGACATGAATTATGCAGGGGTTTACATGCTGAACAAAATGCTATTATACAGGCAGCGTATCATGGTGTAAATATTAAAGGAAGCACTCTTTATATTACAAACCATCCGTGTAGCATTTGTGCTAAAATGATTGTTAACGCAGGTATAGAAAAAGTTGTTATTTCAGGTTATTATCCTGATAAATTTGCTGAAGAAATATTAAAAGAAGGTAAAATAAAAATGGAACATTATAAAAAAGATCAAAAAAATAATACTTAAATCAAATATGGGGAGGAAAACAATGAGCAAAAATATAATACTTTTTGGTAAAAATAATTGCGGATTATGTCAGGGCTGGAAAAAAAAATTAGAAAATTTTAATATTTCTTTTCAATATATAGACATTGAAAAACCAGAAAATCTTGCAGAATTTACATATCAGGGATTTGTTAATATTCCTGTTCTTGTGATAGGAGAAAAAAAATTTGAAGGAGTAAAACCATCTGACTTAACAATAGAAGATATTCAGGCAATTTTACAGGAATAACAAATGGCTTTTTCCGAATATTTTCATGAAATTCTTAAAGATATAGGTATTAAAAATACAGAAGAATCTATTCCCTTCCTTTTTCCTGAAATTTCCCATTTAGGAGACCCATTTTGGTTAAATGGTGTAGAAACAGTATGTGAAATTATAAAAAAAACAATTTCAAACAAAGAAAAAGTATTCATATATGCAGATGGAGATATGGATGGAATTGCAGGAGCATCAATACTTGGCAATTTTTTTAAAATAATAGGTATTGATTTTGATGTAAAATTAACCCACAGACTTGAAGAATATGAAATAGATGAAATATTTATAGAAAATATCTTAAAAATGGGTTATTCTCTTTTATTTATTATTGATTCCGGGACAAACTCAAAACAGGCTTTATATTATTGTGAATCTCATAATTTTACCACTATTGTTATAGACCATCATATTTTTAATCAAAAATATAAATTTTCTCATGTCCATTTTATAAATCCTTATGTAGATGAAGATAATGCTTATAGTAATATGACATCAGCAGGTTTAACATTTAAGCTTCTTCAGGCATTAAAAATATATCTCTCTTTTTTCCCGGAAGAATGTTTTTTCCCATCTCTTGAACTTGCCACTCTTGGAACATTAAATGATTACCCTGTTTTAAGAGGAGAAAACAGAATAATTATCAAAATAGGATTAAAACATATTGTTGAGGGAACCAATATTTTAGGACTTAAATTATTTCAACAATATTTTTATGTCCCACAAAAGTCTGATGAAATTGAAACCATAACCTTTTTTTTTAATCCAAGACTAAATGCTCCCGGCAGATTTGGAAAACCTGAAATATCATTTAATTTACTTATTTCAAATAATCAGGATGAGTGTGAAAAAGCATTAAAAGAAATTGAAAATCTTTCAGACAGGAAACAAAAAATGTTAAAAAATGTTATTTTAAAAAAAGACAATATTTATGAAAATGATCCCTCTTTTTTGATTTTTCAGGATATTCCTGCATCTTTTTCAGGTATAATAGCATCACAAACAGCAGCAAAATATCAAAAACCTTCTTTTGTAGGGATTGTCTCAGATGATATTATACAGGGTTCTGCAAGAGGATTTGATGAAATTGACCTTCATGAACTTTTTTCAAAAGAAAAAGATATTTTTCTTTCATTTGGCGGTCATAAAAATGCTGTAGGATTTAAATTAAGAAAAAAAGATATAAATAAAGTAAAAAAAATATGGGAATCCCTGGAAACAAGAGAAAAAAAAGTTCCCCAGAAGAATAAAATATATGATATGCCCATAGAAAAATTGGATATTAATTTTATCCAGGACCTTCAATTGCTTAAGCCTTTTGGAAGACAGCATCCTGAAATATTATTTCGCTCTGATTCTGTCCAAATCACCAAAGTTGTTAGAAAAGAAAAAGGAAAATGGGTGGCATGGATAAAACAAAATAATTTTCTTTTTCAGGCGCATTTTTCCAATTTTAAACATTTACCCAATTCGGATATTTCAATTATTTATTCACCACAGATAAAAAAATTAAATAGCAACCTTTTTATTATTTGGCTGGATATTAAAAACTATTATAATGCTACTGGGGATTTACAATAACAGGCTTAATGGGTTTGTGGACCTTATCTGATTTAATACATTGTGTACACACCTTTATTTTCTTTTTTACGCCATTTATTTCAACAAAAATTTTTTGAACATTAGGTTTCCAGTATCTTCTTGTTTTTTTATTTGAATGACTTACATTATTACCTGCTCTTGGGCTTTTTCCGCATATTTCACATTTCACTTTTTTATCCTCCTGTTATTACCTATTATACCTAATTTTTGAAATTTGTTAAGTACAAAATTAGCATACCTGTCTTTTGGTTTTATTTTTATAACTTTTTCTAAATATTCTATAGCCTTCTTTTTATTATTATAATAAATTATGTTAATAGAAGCAAGTGAATTAAGAACATTAACATTATACGGGTCAAACCATAGGGCAGTTTTAAAGTATTTTTTTGCTTTTTGAATATTGTGTAAATTCATATAAAGAATTCCTATATTTTCATCTGTTTGGGCAAAATGAGGGAAAAGGGTGTTATTTATAAATTTATACATACCAAGAGCTTTTTTATATTCTCCCATCTGGGCATATGCATAAGCCATTTTATAGTATGCCACGACATCATAGGTGTCTATCTGCCAGGCTTTTTTATAGTTTTTCACTGAAGACCTGTAAAAACCCATATCTCTATATGCTATAGCCTTTTTTAAATATATATCAGGAATTATATTATAATAAGTAGTCCAGACAGCGAGAAAAAGAGAAATAAAAATTAGAATACCATAAAAAATTTTACTGATGGAAATATTTTTGATAAATGGGAAATAATATTTTTTGCCCCCCATGGCAGCAGCAGAACCAATTAAGAACCAAAAAAACATTGCTGTGGAAGGATTTGCCATATTAATGGAAAGAATATTATCAATAATTACTCCTATAATTGCAGGAATAATAAAAATTGTCCATTTTAATTCCTCATATTTTTTATTTCTTAAACAGGCTGAGAGAGCTATTACAACTACAGCAATAAACAATATTAATCCAATAATTCCATGTTGGGACCATAATTCCAGATAAAGATTATGGGGATGATTTGTTAATGGAGTGGCTTCTGGTTTTAAAAAATATGGTCTATACCTAAAGTATGGATAGAAATTCATAAAATTGCCTGTACCCCATCCGAGAAATGGTTTGGCTATAATCATTTTCCATGTGCCTCTCCAGATATAGTATCTTATATTATGTAAAAATTTAAGTTCAATACTGGGAAACAATATGGCAAAACCAACAATTCCTGCTACAAAACCTATCCACTTAATATAAGAAGGTTTTTTTCTTCTGTAAATAATAAAAAGTACAAAAATTATACCAACAACATAAGCTCCAAGTGTAGACCTTGTTTTAACAATAAGAAGAGTAATAAAAGTTAGCAGTAAATAAATAGCTCCATATACATTCCATTTTTTTATTAAAAAATAAAAAGCAAGAAATGCAGGCATGATAAGAAAACCAGCAAAAAAATCCGGATTACCAAACATTGAGATTGGATATTTGGGAGGAGTTATAGCTTCTATAATTCCAATTATACATGCAATAACAGCAGATATAGACCATATAACCGCATCCTGTGGTGTCCACTCCCATGTAAGACCAACAAGAAAAAGCAAAAAATAGAGAAGATAATCATCTAAATATTTAGCAGCGGCATATTTATAAGGGGCATAAAAGCATCCTATAAGAACCCACACAAAGAAAGCGCTGCCTGCTAAAAATGTCAATCTGTCAAATTCAAAACTCTCTCTTTTTTTATATAAGTAATAAATAAAAACCAGAGATATAAAAAGGGCGCCTATAACTGCTTTTATAAGTGTATAGTTATATTCATAGTCAAAATTTACCAACGCTGCAAGACCAAAAAAAACAACCGGCAGTAATAATCGGAAAATATCTATTTTTTTTATTTGTTTTTCTATGTTTTTCATATTATTTTATTTTTTCTATTATTATTTTTTTAATTTGTTCTTCAGCCTGTTTTAGCATATTATCATCATTATTAATTATATAATTATAATATTTTTTGTAAAATGTAATATTTTTAGCATTTTGTAATCTTTCTTCTATTTGTTCTTTTTTATTAAATCCTCTTTGTATAAGTCTTTTTTCTATCATAGAAAGTGGAGCATCTATAAGTATTAAAACAGCCTCAGGAAATATTTTTTTAACATGGAGAACATTCCCAAGATTTATTATTCCCAGGAGATTAATTCCTTTAATAAGAAAATTAAATATTTCTTCCCATGAAATTCCATAACTCATTCCAAAGAGATAATTCCTATATTCTATAAACCCTCCTTTTGAGGCTATTTCTTTAAATTTTTCCCGGGAAACAAATATATACTCTGATTCTGTATTTATATTTTTTCTTGGTTCTCTGGTACAATATCTTGGTAAAATTTTTATTATGCCGCTTTGGCCTAAATCATGTAAAACTGTTGTTTTTCCTGAACAACTTGCTCCATCTAAAAGAAAAAGGACGCCGGGCTTTTTGTTTCTGGCAAGTTCTGTTATATATAATCGTGCATTCTCATAAGTTTTTATAATTTCTTCATAAGACCATGGGATTATTTTTTCCGGGGAAAGGTTAAATATTTCTATTAAATGGTTAAATTCTTTTATATTTTCTGTTTCTTCAATTATTTCAATAAAACTGCCCACTTTTTTTATTTCATCCAGATTAATAATTGTATGAGGTAATCTATAAGTTTTTCTTTTTATATTATTATCTATAGTAATAGAAGGGTATATTAATTTTGCTCCCAGGGAAATACATGTATTTTCACAATAATCTATATCCTCACAATACGCTTTAATATTTTTATCCATTTTTGTAATATTTTATCATAAGGATTGTTTTATAACTAAAATTTGCATTGCGTCATCAAAAATCTATACGAAAAGGTATCGTTGCGTCATGTGAAAATCTATATGAAAATACTCCTTTGTTGGGGAAGGACACAAAATTATATATAGTGGGATTCTATCTTTGCAGGGTGAACATTCTATATTTTAAATTACATAATCTGATTCGTATTCTAAAGGCGGCGGTTTCCCATATTCACGAACGGTTTCCACAAATGCCATCAGATTTTCCCATGGAGTTTCAGGCCTGATATTATGGGAGGAACTACAAAGATACCCTCCGCCTTTTCCCATAATATCTATGGTTTTTTGTGTAATATCTCTTACTTCCTGAGGAGTTCCAAATGGTAAAACACTTTGAACACCTATCCCTCCATGGAATGTTAAAACATCTCCATATATTTTTTTTAATTCAAAAATATTCATTGCCTCTGGTTGTATTGGGTTAAGTATATCAATACCTGCTTCAATAAATCCTTCTATCAAATCCATAACATTACCACAGGAGTGATATATAACAAGAATATCCGGTTTTATTTTTTTTGCCTCTTTTATAGAATCCCTCATTATCGGGAAAAAATAATCCCGCCACATCTTTTTACTCATAAGCAGACCTCTTTGGGTTGCAACATCTGAACCACTCTGTAAAACATCCACTCCGCTTTTTGCCACATTTTGTGTGCATTTTATTGTAATATCATAAATTTTATCCAGTATAGATTTCGCAATCCCATTTTTTTCTGCCATATCCATCATAAATTCCTCAAAACCTCTTATGCCCCATGCAGATTCAAAAAATGATATTCCTGTTCCGAGAAATGAAATATGGTCTGATTTTTTTACCTCTTCCACTTTTTTGGATATATTTTCCCATCTATAATCAGCATCTATGTCCGGCCATGGATAATTTTTAATTTCTTCCGGTGTTTTTACCTCTTTAAGCGGAGGAAAACTAATCTGGTCATCAGTTTTTTCAAGATAAACGGATGCAATTCCCCATTCAGGATCAATATTTATATCTTCTGGTAAATTCTTATTTTTATAGTATAAATTTTTCCAGTCAGGAATCTGCTTTTGGGTTGGTAAGATAGAAAGCCATCGTCCATCAAAATTGAAATATTCACAGGGGTCTGTTTCTTTTCCTGCATGTTCTTCAAACACCTTTTTTGCTCCTTTAGAAAAGCCAAAATCAAGTGTTTGCCACTGTCCTTCTCCTTCTCTTCTTGCTATCCTAAAAAAATTATCCCGGCGTGTTAGTTTTTTAATCATATTTGTAAATATTTATTGGCTATATCTGTTTATTTATCAATATCCGCCATATTAAAACTTAAAAGATGATGGTTTCTCTATTTTTTGATATTTTGAAATAAAAAAGAGTATATGTCAAATTTTCATTGACTAAAAAAATAATGCCAAGTATAATAAATTTATGTCAAAAATTGTTCAAAAATATGGTGGGAGTTCAGTGGGGGATGTTGAAAAAATAAAGGCTGTTGCAGAAAAAATAATTAAAGAAAAGAAAACAGGAAATGATGTGGTTGTTATTGTTTCTGCAATGGGGAAAACAACAGATTCTCTTTTTTCCCTTGCCAGACAAATAAATTCAATGCCTCCCAGAAGAGAATTAGACCTGCTGCTTTCAACAGGAGAAATTGTTTCTGTGGCTTTGTTATGTATGGCAATAGAAAATTCCGGGTATAAAGCAATAGGTTTGCCAGGTTTTCTTGCCGGAATTTATACTGATACGGTACACACCAGGGCAAAGATAAAAAAAATAGATCCCAAAAAAATTCTTTATGAGCTTGCAAATGATAAAATTGTAATAATAGCAGGATTTCAGGGTATTAGTGCTGAAGAAAGTATTACAACTTTAGGCAGAGGAGGTTCAGACTTAACAGCTATTGCCATTGCCGGAGCAATAAATGCTGATAGATGTGAAATTTACACAGATGTTGAAGGTGTTTTTACCACTGACCCCCGGATTGTTCCTGAAGCAAAAATTATATCAGAAATATCTTATGAAGAAATGCTTGAAATGGCTTCTGCCGGGGCGAAAGTTATGCAGGCAAGAGCTGTAGAAATTGCGCAAAAATATAAAATTCCTTTTATGGTAAAATCAACATTTTCTGAAAGAGGTGGAACAATGGTAAAAGAAATGACATTAGAAGAAGGAGCAGTTGTAACATCAGTTACACTTGATGAGCATCAGGCAAAGATAACATTTTTTAATGTTCCTGATAAACCTGGGATAGCAGCCCAAATTTTTGGAGAATTAGGAAAAGAAAATATAAATGTGGATATAATTGTTCAGAATGTAAGTAAACAGGACCATACAGATTTATCTTTTACAGTTGCCTCTTCTGATATGGAGCATGCCCTTGAAATTTCAAAAAGACAGGGAGAAGAATTGAAAGCCGCCAATGTTATATGTGATGATAATATTTGCAAAATAACAATTATTGGTCTTGGTATGGCAAACCACCCTGGAGTTGCAGCAAGAATGTTTAAAGTATTAGCAGAAGAAGGAATAAATATAGAAATGATAAGTACCTCAGAAATAAGGGTTTCATGTGTTATAAGAAAAAATCAGGGGAAAAAAGCATTAAAATCCATTCATAATGAATTTTTTAAATAAAAAATAAATTAAAACAATAAATTTTTACTTTTCTGATGAAAATAGCTCATATAATTACACGAATGATTATTGGAGGAGCGCAGGAAAATACTTTTTATACTATTACAGGTCTTATTGATAAAGGATATAAAGTTACTCTTATTTCAGGTCCATCAATTGGACCTGAAGGTAGTTTGGAAACCCATATTAAACAAAAAAAAATACCCTTTAAAAAAATCAGAACACTTATAAGGGAAATCAATCCATTTTTTGATATTATTGCCTTTTTTAAGATTGGTTCATTCTTAAGAAAAGAACACTTTGATATAGTTCATACCCATAGTGCAAAAGCAGGTATCATCGGAAGACTTTCCTCTAAAATTTTTTCCCCTTGTTCTATTACCATTCATACTATACG
>JAMCZX010000048.1 GCA_023485205.1 Candidatus Omnitrophota bacterium
TGATAAGAGGGAATAATATTATTTATGAAGGCGGAATATAAAAATATTATTTTAGACTATTTCCGGGAAATTTTATTTATTTAACTACTGTAAAAATAGGTTGTTTTTCTATTTTTTTTGTTGTATATTGAATAATAATATTTTTGCTTTTCTCTATAATTTCAGTACTAATATTATTCCCTCTTATCAATGCGGCTGGTGATGGTATATTTTCAAGAATAATAAATATATCATTTTTATCCTTTAGATTTCTTAAGGTTTCATTTTCCTGCTGGTTTCTTCCTATTACAATCAGGTTTTTTTCTTCCCAGAAGATTCTTCCATACTTTAAGAGATTTATATCTGAAGAAGTGCATTGGGGATTTATTTCAAACATTTTTTTTAATTTATCACTAAAAATTTTATCAGTAAGCAAACATCCTCCTGCCGGACATGCATATCCTTTTATTGCAAAATTTTCAACAAAATCATATTGAATAGTTCTTCTTCTTCCTTTTATATCAAGAAGTTTTTCTCTATTTATAATGCCATTTCTTTCTGCTTCTGTTGGGGGTAAAAGTTTTGCAGATAGAGGTCTTAATATTTTATCCTGTACACCTGCTTTTTTATCAATCAGGTCCATTATATGTTTTCTTTGTGAAAATGGTCTTTGGTTTATAACCTCTCCTGTAAAAATAAAATCTGCCTTTTGTTGTTCCATTATTTCTTTTGCTTTTTTAAACATATAAATTCTGCAGTCAATGCATGGGTTTAGTCCCTGGCCATATCCAAATTCAGGATTTTTTATTATATTAAGATAGTCATTTTCTTTAACAACATGCATAAGTGAAATATTAAGATTTTTAGCTACGCTATTGGCTCCACATCCATTTTTTTTATTACATTGACAGAATATTGAAGAAAAATTTACTGCAAGTATATCTATGTTTTGCATAAGAATAAGTTTGACTGCAACTGCAGAATCCAATCCGCCGGATAAAAGACCGATTGCTTTATATTTCTTTTCCATAATATTTATTTTATCATAAAATATCAATTTGATTTCATCAATATATCTTTGTTGGCTGCGGCGTCAGCTTCCTCAACATATAATTATATGCCTCGTTGCTTCCTTCTTGCCGCCGCGCTCTATTGCGAAATCATATTGCTATTACTCTAAGTTTAACTACAAATTAGTATAAAATAATTGACATATTTTTTTTTTTATTGCAAAGTATTAAGAATATGAATAAATGGTATATAAATAAAAATGCTTTATTGCTGAGTTTATCAGCAGGTTTTGCAGATTTAGGTTACCAGGCGGTATTAACCGGGTTTCCTATATATATGTTTTTTTATTTAAAGGCTCCTATATATGTACTGGGTTTAACCTATGCTGTTGTTTATGGAGGGGGTTCTCTTTTTGGTCTTTTTGGGGGATTATTAGCGGATAGATTTGGAAAGAAAAAAATAGCAACATTTGGTAATCTACTTATTCCAATATTATCATTTTGTGCATTTTCAACAAATATATTTTTAACAGTTATATTATTTTCTCTTGGATGGTGGGCAAGAAATCTTAGGACTCCGGCAAGAAGAGGGATGCTTTCTGATGTTGTATCTGTAGAACAAAAATCCAAGGCTTTTGGACTTATGCATTTTTTAGACATTGGGGGAGCCGCTCTTGCTGCTTTGTATTTTATACTTCTGCTTTATTTTAAGTTCCAGATTAAATACATTTTTTTAATTGGTGTTATTCCTTTGTTAATATCCACCCTTTGTATTGTTTTGGTAGAATATAAAGATGAAAAGCCTTCTTTATTAAAAGAGACTGCTTCATCTAAAGTGTATCAACAGAAATCCGATGAATTACAAAAAATATCCCAAAATGTTCTCTGGGGAATACTTATTGGAACAACCTTGTTTGGATTTAGTTATTATAGCTTGGGTTATCCAATAATAACTTTGACTCAATTATCCGGAAAGGATACTATTGGAGCCCTTTCATATTTTATTTATTTGTTTATTTCCGGAATTACAGGATATATTGTTGGCTGGTTTGCAGGAAAGTTTAATAAGGTGAAATTTCTTGGTTTAGGTGGATATATTTTATCAGGATTTGGTTCCATAATAATTGGAATAGGTTATTTACTTCATCTAAAATTAATTTTTTCATTTGCAGGTGTTGCAATACTTGGATTAGGACTTGGTGTTATAGAAACCCTTGAACCATCTATAATTTCTTTGATAAGTCCAAAAGAAAAAATAAGCAGACAAATGGGTAAACTTACAGCTGCCAGAAGTATTGGTTTGTTTATTGGAAATCTTGCAATGTCATTACTTTATATTTCCAATCCATATTTTTCTTATGAGTATGCATTTTTTGTATCTGTGATTGCAGGTGGAATAATTTTATATTTTGGAAGAAAAGCCCATATATAGATACAATAAAACTCTCCAGATTTGAAAAAAATTTCTTTTAGAGGTATTATAATAATTTTAATTTTGTGTAATATTTAATATTGTTGCCTGAAGGTATACCTTTGAGAGGAGGAATAATGTCTATTACATATCAACCAAGCAATTTGAAAAGAAAAAGAGCTCATGGTTTTAGAAAAAGAATGAAAACAAGAGATGGTCAAAAAGTTTTAAACAGAAGACGAAGCAAAGGGAGAAAAAGAATTGCTGTATGAGAAATATTTCAAAAATAAAAAAATATGCCAAAAAATTTGTTATGCCTTCTTTGAATATATATTATATTTCTCAAAACCAAGGTAAACTGAAAATAGGTTTTATAATAAGCAAAAAAGTTTGTAAAAAGGCTGTAGAAAGAAATAAAATTAAAAGAAAAATAAGAGAATTTATCAGAAACATGTTTTCCTATGGGGATTTTTCTATCTTGATAAAAAATTCATCCATTGAAATAATAATGACGGAATTAAAAAATGTTATTGAAAAAAATATTAATTTTTTTAATTAGAGTGTATAAGGGGGCTATTTCTCCTTTTGCCGGACAACACTGTCGCTTTTATCCATCATGTTCTTCTTATACTATAGAGGCAATTGAAAAATTTGGATGTTATAAAGGAATAGTGCTTTCAATTAAAAGAATATTAAGATGCAATATATTTAACCCTGGGGGGTTGGACCCTGTTCCGGAAAGGATAAAAAAATGAAGGAAGAAAGTAGAATAATTATAGCATTTATTCTCTCTATAATAATTATTATGTTATTTAGTTTTTATCAGGGCAAAAAAATGGTTGTTCCTCCTGCTGTTAAAAAACCTGTTGTACAACATTCTTTTACTCCTCCTTTGTCTGTTTCTCCGTCATCTATTCCTTCGTCTTCACCTTTACAGTTAGTAAATAAAAAAAATTTAAAATTTTCCAATAAAAATATTATTTTTCAGAATAAGATTTTTTATTCTCAAATAGAGACTCTTGGTGGAAAAATAAAATATTTCGGGTTGAAAAATTTTATAAGACCGGGGAAAAAACAATTTACATTTTTTAAATCAGGTTCTATGTTTGAAGATTTTTATCCATTAATAAAAGGTCAATTTCCTTATGAGCAAATACAAACAAAAAAACCTGATACAATTATTTTACAAACATTTTTATCTTCATATTCAATAAAAAAAATATTTAAATTTTCTTCTGATAAATATAAATTTAAGGTTAATTTTAATATAACCAATACAACAGGAAAATCTATTATATATCCTGGTGCAATTATTTATTTGGGAAAAATAAATTCTGTTGTTCCACATTTTTCAAACAGGATATTCCCTGAATTTTATGTTCTTACTGCTAATAATCGTGTACAAAATCTTAATCTTGAACAGGTGGGAAATAAACAAAAAATTACCGGTAGTGCATTTGCTGTTCAGAATAGATTCAAATTATATTATTTTAAATTTAAAAATCCTGTTAAAATATATGCAGAAAATAATGGAAAAGATATTATATGGGAAATAAATATTCCACAAACCGAGATTAAAAGTAATAAAACTTACCAAATGCCTATATCTGTATATATTGGTCCTTCTGATTATTTTATAGCCAAAAAAGAAATTTCCTCTACATGGGTTTTAGGTTCAGGCCCTTTTGCATCTATAGGTCGTTTTATTTTTGAGATATTAGCAGGTTTACATAAAGTAATTCCAAACTGGGGTTGGGCAATTATTATACTTACACTTCTTATAAAAGTGATTTTCTTCCCTATAACCCAAAATGGTCTCAAATCAATGAAACAAATACAAAAATTAAGACCCTATCTTAAAGATATACAAACAAAGTATAAGGATAATCCTCAGATGATGCAAAGAGAGCTTATGGGTCTTTATAGGACATATAAAATAAATCCTTTTGGTGGATGTTTGCCTTTTCTTATACAGATACCAATTTTTATAGGATTTTTTCTGGCTTTAAAAAATTCTATATTTTTAAGAGGAAGTCCGTTTATTTTATGGATAAAAGATCTTTCCCGTCCTGATACAGTTTTTCATATTGGTGTAATTCCTGTTAATATTCTTCCTTTTATTATGTTTATTACATACTTTTTTCAGCAAAAAACAATGCCCCAGATGGACCCCTCAGCAAAATATATGACATATATGATACCTGTGGTAATGCTGTTTTTGTTTTATAATTTTTCATCCGGATTACTATTATATTGGGTGGTAATGAGTGTTTTAGGTGTTATTGAACAATGGTATATTGGAAAAACCACCTGAAATTTATACTAATTTGATGATATAATTATATAAGTTTCATTTTTTTTAGGAAATCTATAGATGCTTTAATTTCTGCCTCTTTTTTTGTTGTTCCCATACCTTTTCCTATAGTTTGTTTACCATCAACTTCCACTTTGATATAAAAAGTTTTTTCATGAGGCGGACCTTCTTCCTTATACAAAATATAATGGACGCTGGATTTGTATTTTTCCCATACAATTGTTTTAAGAAAATTTTTATAATCTAACAGAGGTTCTATTTCTTTTTTAAGTAGAAATTTTTTTATAAATTTTTCTGATTCTTTCATTCCTCCATCAATATAAATAGCACCTATAATCGCTTCAACAATCTGGTCTAATCTATAATTTGTAAGTCCTTTTGCTATAACAAAATTTTGTAATTGGAGATTTTCCCCAACAGATTGTAAAAAATTTCTATTTATATAAGCGGCTTTTATATTTGTCAGAAATGCTTCGTTTTTATCCGGCATTTTTATATATATATATATTGCTATAATAACATTTAGAATAGCGTCTCCAAGAAATTCAAGTCTTTCATAAGAAGGTGTATTTTCAGAATAAGCATAGGAAGAATGTGTTAAAGCCTGTTGAAGAATTTCTATATTTTTAAATTTATACCCTATTTTTTCTTCTAATTTTATTAATTTCTCCATATAGCGCTCCTATAGATAAAAAGAAAAAAATAAAAGTAAGTGGAATATTGTCCCATTTTGTATAAAAAGTAATTTCATTTATAGGGATAATGTTTGCTTTTAATATTCCAGATATAAAAAGTTTTTTATGGTTTTTATAAAGGATTTTTTTTATTTTTCCATTAGGGGATATGAGTCCTGTAATTCCTGTTGTTGAAACCTGTAAAACATATCTTCTGTTTTCTATTGCCCGAAAAACATTTTGTATAAAATGCTGCTGTGGTCCAAAAGATTTTCCAAACCATGAATCATTTGTCATTGTAATAAGGAACTGACTTCCTGCCAAAATTTTTTCTCTGCTTATATCAGGAAAAGTATTTTCATAACAGATAAGAGGTGAAAATCTATATCCATTTAAATAAAATATTTTGTCTGTTTTCCCGGGTGAAAGATCAGGAATAAAATGATAGGGATTTTCTTCTTTATATATATTTCTGAGCCATTTAAATCTTTTACCAGGCAGATACTCTCCAAATGGAACCAGATGCATTTTATGATATACATAATGTTTCCCATGTTTTAAAAAAAATGCAGCATTAAAAAATTTATTGCCTTTGCTATCTATTGAACCAAAAAGTATTGGCTGTTTTTTGGAAAATTTTAAAAGTTTATTCCATAAATGGGGATATTCTTTAATAAGAGAGGGAAAACTACTTTCAGGCCAAACAACCAAACTGGATTTTTCTTTAATGGATTTTGTAAGAGACCAGTATTTATAAAAAGATTCTCTTGGTGGTTGTCCAATAAAACCTGCATTTGCCTGAATAGCATATATTTTAATCTTC
Organism: Candidatus Omnitrophota bacterium; assembly: GCA_023485205.1. The sequence continues at coordinate 6,212 of JAMCZX010000048.1, forward strand.
TTTTTATTTAGGGGCTTTTTCCAGTGCGGAATAAAAAATATGATAGAAATCAGGACAATTAAAAAAAATAAAAATTCCCATATTTTTTTCTTTTTCAATAAAAAGGTAATGGAAAAATTTGATAATAAAATAAGACAGGATATTCCATATATTCCCACCAAAGAAGCAATTTGATTTATATACTTATCATTCCACTGGGAAAAACCAAGTAAAATCCATGGAAATCCTGTAAAAAGATGTGTAATAATAATCTCAATAAAAAACCATAAAGATAAGACTATATAGATTCTTTTTGAAGAAGGAAATGAAAATGTAAGATATGTAAAAATACCCCACCATAAAGCAAAATATAGACAAATTAAAATATAAATAAATCCTGCAACACTAAAAATCCATGAAAAAACAATTACATAAAATATAAAGCCTGATAAAAAGCCTTTGAAGAAATTTAAAACATTGCTTTCTTCCAAAGAATAAAAAAGTGGTATAAATCCTATCCATGCTAAATACCATAAATTAAATGGCGGAAATGAGACAGATAAAATAATTCCGCTTAAAACCGCCAATAAAAGTTTTAAATTTCTCAAAGGCTCTCTTTTCTATATTTACCTTGTCAAGTTTTCAAAATTTTCTTCATGATTAACTTCTTCTTGAAGAATATGGCATGCCAATTGATATGTAAGATGGTCTTTCCCATAAGTTAAATCTGCAATTCTTTGATAGACTTCTATTGCGGTTCTTTCGGCATTTATAACCACATCTATAGCTTTTTTATCTTCCATATTTTCCGGTGGGAATGGATATGGAGCATTTGCATTTTCTTCCCATTTCTTTGGGTCTACCACTAAGTTGCCTCCAATTTCTATAATTCTTTTTGCAAGTTCATCAGCATGTTCCAATTCTTCCTTGGCTGTTTTTTCAAGGATTTCTGACATATCTTCTGTGCCTTTTCCTTTTGTATTTAAAGCCATATAATGATAAGAATGATATGCAAGCCATTCATCGCAATAGGCTTTTTTTAATTCTTCAAGCAGGTTTTTTATATCTACTTTTACGATTTCTTTTGCTTTTTTACCCATTTTTTTCTCCTTTTTTTGTTATATTTTAATTAATAAGTTCAAATTCCTCTTTTGGAGCTCCGCATTCAGGGCAAACCCAAGTATCAGGCAAGTCTTCAAAACTTGTTCCGGGTTGTATTCCCTGGGTATTATCGCCAGATGCAGGGTCATATATATAACCGCATACTTTACATCTATATTTCATCTTTTCTCCTCCGAAAATTTGGTTTTTAAAATATTTTCCAGGAAAGATTTATGTGTTTTTTCCTCATTGGTGATTTTTTCAAGAGAAATTTTTGTTGTTTCATTTTTAGTCATTCCTTGATAGAATGAATAAAGTTCAATAGTTTTTGTTTCTATATAAATAGCAAATTTAATAATATCTTTAATCTCCCTGAATTTTGTCCAGTCATATTTACCCTCAAAAACTCCAAAATTCATCATTTGATAAATATTATCTTGTTCTATATTTTCAGGTTTTGGAATATCTTTTTGCATATTTTTAAACATTTTGTAATGTTTTATCTCTGCATTTTTTAATTCTTCTATAATTTTTTTTATTTCTATGTCTGTGATTTTTTCAAGTAATTGACTATAAAATTTTTCACCGTATTGTTCAATTTTACAGGCAACCTCAAAAGCTATCCATGGATGAAAATCAACAGAGCTAATTTTACCTTCAGTTTTAAATATATTCATTTTAGAATTTTGTCAGATATTTCTTTATCTATAGCTTTTAATTTTTTCCCGCTGTCATAAACACTTTCCCAGAGAGGGTCCCACATGGAATGTAGTTCTTTTGAGTATTTATCAAGAAAATCAGCTATATTATCCTTAAGAAGACTTTCTGCGCCTGAATGTGTTGCTCTGGCCCCACTTTCTGCTATAATCTGTCTTAAAACTGCTGGTTCATCTATAATCATACATGGACACATAAGATTTTTTGAATATGGCTGTTTTGACTTTATTATCTTAAACAGCTTGCTATTAAGAGCATCTTTCAGTGAAGTGTTTTTTATGTTATCCACTGCAAAATGTGTAAAAACGCACGGTTCAACATCGCCATTTACATTTATATGGAAATAGACTCTTCCTCCTGCAATACAACCACCGGCAAGATGTCCATCATTCCAGAAATCCGCAAGAATTATTGGCTTTGTTTCTCTGATAGTCTGGAGTCTTTCTCTTACATAGTGTCTTTGTTTTGGTGTCGCCATAAGTTCAGTATCCGGCCCTTTCCCAATAGGAATATACTGAAAATACCAGCCAAAAAGAGCACCATTTTCAATTAAGGAATCAATAAATTCATCACTATAAATTAATTCTGCATTCAGTCTTGTACAGGTTGCAGAAAAGCCAAAAAGAACCCCATTTTCTTTTAAGATTTTCCATGTGCTGGTTATTTTATCAAAAACCCCGGGGCCTCTTCTAAAATTCGTTTGTTCTTTAAAACCCTCAACACTGATTGCAGGAGCAACATTTCCCATACGTCCAAGTTTTTCTGCGACTTTTTCATCTATGAGTGTTCCATTGGTATATACAAGAAAATACATATCACTATGTTTTTCCCATAAATCCATTAAATCTTTTCTAAAAAAAGGTTCTCCACCGCTTACAGTTATAAAATATATTCCTAATTCTTTTGCTTCAGTAAAAATCTTATCTATATCCCGTGTTGTTAATACATCTGCTTTTGTATAACTTCCTGCATAACATCCAATACAGTTTAGATTACATCTCATTGATGGGCTTATAACAAAGAAAAAAGGCGGTCTCCATCCCTCTTCATGATATATTCTGTTTCTTTTTTGTGTCCCTAAAAACATTGCATTAATAAATAGATTTTGGGCAATTTTTTCTTTTGTTTGCGGGGTAAGCTTTTTAGCAATTCTTCTTGCTATTTCCAGAGAAGGATGACCTTTTTCAAATTTTTCACGGACAATTTTGACTCTTTCTTTTTGGGCTTCATTGGCTGTAATGGTTTCTGCAAATTTTGTCAGTCTGACTATATTGGCATCAGATAAATGAGAAAGTAAGCTTAAAATACCTTTTATTGCTTGTTTTGTTCCATATGTTTTTATACTTTGTTTTATATTTTTTGTCTTTCCTGCTATAGTGGTATTTTTCATTATTCCTCCTCTTATTATTTTATAAAATTTATTCTATTAATTCAATAGTTTTATTATTATCTTTTAGCTTAATAGATTTCATTTTCCAGTTTTTTGCTTCTTTTTCATCTATGATACAGCTGGAAAGAATTATAATATTATCTCCTATTTCAAAGAATCTTGATGCGGGTCCATTTAATTCTATTTTTCCTGAACCTGGTTCTCCTGAAATAATATATGTTTTTATTCTTGCACCATTATTTAGATTTAAAACATCAATCATTTCTTCCGGGAGCATGGATGCTTTTTCAATAATATATTTATCTATGGTTATACTACCTTGATAATATAACTGTTTTCCTGTAACGACCCCGTTTGAAATTTTGGATTTACACATTGTATAAAACATTTTTTTATTCCCAGATTATATTGTCAATAAGTCTTACATTGTCTATTCTTACTGCTCCGATAATACCTGTTTGTTTTTCAATTTTTTTAACTGGTTTAAAATTTGATAAATTAATAACTTCCAAGTAATCAATTTTTACAGATTCCTTCAAAATAATTTTTTTACCTTCTTCCAACAGGATTTCTGTATCAGTTATGCTATTATATATTACCATTTCCCACATTTTATGTAAAGACTTATAAAGACAGGTTGCTTTTTTTCTGCCTTCTGGAGAAAGATATGTATTTCTTGAACTTAAAGCCAGACCATCTTTGTCCCGTATGGTGGTCATACCTATTATTTTTACAGGAATATTTAGTTCTTTTACCATTTTTTTTATGATTATCAATTGCTGGGCATCTTTCCATCCAAAATATGATTTATCCGGTTGAATTATATTGAAAAATTTTCCTACAATTGTACATACACCACAGAAGTGCCCTGGTCGTAATTTTCCTTCAAAGACTTCTGAAATTTTTTCTACATTAATCCATGTCCCAAAATTTTTTTGATACATTTCTTCCGTGGTTGGAACAAATAAAATATCAATATTTTCTTTTTGTAAAATTTTTATGTCTGCTTCAATCGACCGTGGGTATTTTTCATAGTCTTCCCCTGGTCCAAATTGCGCAGGATTGACAAAAATACTTACAACATTATATTGACATTCTTCCATGGATTTTTTTATAAGAGAAATATGCCCTTGATGCAAAGCTCCCATAGTTGGAACAAAACCTATTGTTTTATTTTGTTTTTTTACCAGGTTTATTATATTTTGTATTTCCTGAATCTTTGATATTATCTGCATTTAAAATTCTCCATAATTGTTTTATTGATTCTTTTAGAACAGGATGCTTTTTTAAAGGGGCAATTTCAAAGAGACCTTTTAAAACAAAATCCCTATGATGAAGTCTCGGATGAGGAATACAAATATTTTCTTTGTTAATTATTTTATCATCATAGAACAAAATATCAAGGTCAATAATTCTTGCTTCCCCTTGTTTGTGATAATTTTTTCTCCCTAAATTTTTTTCAATATTTTGTAGGGATAGAAAAAGCTTTTCCGGGGAATATTCAGTTTTTCCTTTTAAGACACAATTTATAAAATAACCTCCTTTTACACCTTCTTTGGGAGGATTTTTATATAAGGTTGAAACCTTATTAATTTTGATTTGTTCTGAGATTAGTTTTAAAGCCTTATCTATGTTTTCTTTTCTTTTTCCAATATTACTGCCAATACCAATAAAAACTGTAGCCATAAAAATTATTTTATTTTCTGAAAGATTTCCTTTATATATCTTAAATACCATTTTATATCAAATATATCTTCTATTTCTTTTTCTGTAAAATATTTTCTGATATCTGTATCTTCTAAAATATATATTTTAAAATCTTTTTTTTCAGCATAGCATTTAAGAGCATTTTTTTGCACAATTTCATAGGCATCTTTTCTTGGCATTCCTTTTTGACATAGGAGTAAAAGAATTCTTTGAGAAAAAATAAGACCATTGGTAAGAAATATATTTGATTCCATTTTTTCAGGGTGTATTTTTAAATTTTCAAAAATATTTATACTTAAATTTAAGATATAATCCAAAAGTATTGTACTTTCAGGGAAAATGATTCTTTCTGCTGAAGAATGGCTTATATCTCTTTCATGCCATAAAGCAACATTTTCAAGACTTACTCCTGTATTATTTTTTATAATTCTTGCAAGACCGCAGATTCTTTCACATATTATAGGATTTTTTTTGTGAGGCATTGCTGAAGAGCCTTTTTGTCCTTCTTCAAAGGGTTCTGAAGCTTCAGATAATTCTGTCTGTTGAAGTAATCTTACCCGTAATGCAAATTTTTCTAATGAAGCAGAGATAACCCCTAATGTGGATATAAAGAACGCATACCTGTCTCTTGAGATTATCTGAGTGGAAAAGTTTTCTGTCTTTAAATTAAATTTTTTACATACATACTCTTCTATTTCCGGAATAAGATGAGCATAAGTTCCAACAGCTCCTGATATTTTCCCTACTTTTATTTCTTCAATTGCATATTCCATTCTTTTTATATTTCTTTCCATTTCAAAATACCATCCGGCAAATTTAAAGCCTAATGTAATAGGTTCTGCATGAATTCCATGAGTTCTTCCTATCATTGGAATATTTTTATATTTAATCGCCTGTTTTTTAAAAACATCCTTTAATTTTTTCATATCATCCAGGATAATACTGCCTGCCTGAATAAGGATAAGATTTAAGGATGTATCAAGAATATCAGAAGAGGTGATTCCATAATGCAGATAACTGCTTGCCGGACCAACAAGGGAGCTGATCTGTTCAATAAATGCAATCATATCATGCTTGGTTTTTTTTTCAATTTCCTCAATTTTTTTTACATCAATATATGTTTTTTCTTTAATAATCTTTAATGCACTTTCAGGAATTATTCCCTTTTTATTCCATGCTTCACATACTGCTATTTCCACTTCTAAAAACTTTTTAAATTTATTTTTATCTATCAATATATTTTTCATTTCATTTCTTGTATATCTTGGTATCATGATTCCTCCATTTTTAAAAGTATCTATGTAAAAATATATTTTAAACCATATATTTAGTTTGTAAATTTTTCTATTGACAATTTTTTATTTTATAGGTATAACTTTATAGTTTATATGAGGATATTTAAAATATGGAACAGACAATACCCCAGGGAAAAATCACTGAAATTATTGAAAAATTAGATATATATGAGGTAATATCTCAATATATTACCCTAAAAAAATCAGGCAGAAATTATAAGGCTAATTGTCCTTTTCATGAAGAAAAAACGCCTTCTTTTCTTGTAAGCCCGGAAAAACAGATTTTTCATTGTTTTGGATGTGGAGTAGGTGGGAATGCTATAAATTTTCTCATGAAGATGGAGAATATTAGTTTTGCAGAGGCTGTTTATCAATCTGCCAAAATCGTCGGGGTACATATTTCACCCACATTTGGTTTTACATCAAAAGATAATGAAAGAAAAAACAGTATCTTAGAATCAAATAAAATTGCATTCCAATTTTTTTCTGAAAATCTTTTATACAAAAATAATAAAACTGTTTTAGACTATCTTTCATCCCGTGGTTTTTCAGAGATAAACTTTAAACGTTTTTCTTTGGGATATGCTCCATATGGAAATAGATTTGTATCTTATTTAAAGGAAAAATCATTTACCTTGGAAAAATTTATTTCCGCAGGTCTTATTTTAAAAGCTTCTTTTAAAGATAACAATACTTCTGAAAAGATTGTTGATTGTTTTAGAGATAGACTTATTATTCCAATATTTGATTTAAAAGATAATATAATTGGATTTGGAGGAAGAACTCTTGATGAAAATATTCAATCTAAATATCTTAATACAGCAGAGAATGAAGTTTTTAAAAAAGGGCAGATTCTTTATGGATTAAATTGGGCAAAAGAAAGTATCAAAAAATATGGATTTGTAATTATAGTAGAAGGATATTTTGACCTGTTAAAATTACATCTTAATGGTTTGGATAATGTTGTGGCTCCGCTTGGTACAGCATTAACCGACTTTCATTTAAAAATTCTTAAAAGATGGACAGAAAAGATACTTCTTGTTTTTGATTCTGACCAGGCGGGAAGTTCTGCGACTTTAAGAAGTTTGGAATCTATTCTTAGAAATGGATTTGATGTTAAAATTGCTCCTCTTCCTTTAGGTTTTGACCCTGATAGTTTTGTAGATAACTATGGTATAAACTCATTTAAAAATTTTATCAATGAAGCAAAAGATTTTGTGGAATATAAAATATCACTTGGTTCACAAATTTATGATATAAAAAGTGCAAAAGGAAAAGCTATGCTTGCTTTAGAAATATTAAAATTAACAGAACTCATTCCTAATGCAATTGAACAGAAAATACATATAAAAAAAATTTCAGAGATATTAAATATAGAAGAAGAGGATTTGTTTGATAGTATAAAAAAAGTTAAAATAAATAATTTTAAAGAAGAAAAATATCCTATAAAAAAAATTTCTTCTTATAGACTTGCAGAAAAAATGCTTGTAGAACTTATTCTTCAAGAGCCTGAATTTTATTACAATATTATAAATAGAAAAGAGATTTTAAAAGATATTTTATCAGATGATATAAAAAATTTTTTGGAATCTTATTTTCAAAATAAAGAATCTGATGATGTTAAATTTCCCACTATTCTTTTAAAATTTCAGGAAGAAAAAGCAATAAATTTTATATCACAATTTGCATTTATTTCAGAACAGATAGATAAAGAGAAAAAACAAAAGGTTTTTGATGAGTGTTTATGTGTAATATCAAAATCTGCATATCTAAGAAAAATTGAGGAACTTAAAAAAATAATAAGACAAAAAGAGGAAAAACAAGAACCTATTGATTTGGAACTTGAAGAAATACAATCTCTGTATTATCGTTTAAGGAGTGGAGGCTTTTAAATGACAAAGAAAAAACCGGAGTA
>JAMCZX010000007.1 GCA_023485205.1 Candidatus Omnitrophota bacterium
TAAAAGGTAAAAACAGACAAATAGTATGGATAAGCAAAATATGAATTTCCTGTATTCTTGGAGTGCTTTTTGAATCCACACCTATACATATATCTGATATATCCCCCACTGGATTAGGTAATGTTCCTGTAAATCCTATCACTTTCATTTTTTTATTTTTTGCTGTATAGACAGCATTTATAATATTTTTGGAAGACCCTGATGTAGAAAAAGATATAAGTATATCCCCCTGACTTCCTATTCCTTCAATTTGCCTGGAAAAAATGTTATCAAAAGAATAATCATTCCCTATACATGTAAGTATAGATGTATTGGTTGTAAGAGATATAAAAGGCAGGGATTGTCTTTCTTTTAAAAATCTCCCAATCATTTCCCCGGCAAAATGCTGACAATCTGCAGCACTGCCTCCATTTCCACATAAAAGCACCTTTTTCCCTTCTTTTATAGCAGAAAGAATTATAGAAACAGTATTTAAAACTTTATCCTGAAAGGCTTTATCAAGGAATTGTTTTATAAGATTTTTATGTTCAGATACTATTTGTTCAAATATTTTTTCCATTTTTACCCTCAGATGTCCCGGAAATTATCTGCGGTTCGGATACTATATGTTTTATTTCCACCTGAATCTTGGAAACCCTGTCAATTCCAACAACATCCTGAAGATAATTTCTTATCAGGTCCTGTATTTGTGTGGAAATTTCAGGGATATTATATCCGCCAGGAACCTGTAAATAGATTGATGTTTCAAGTCCACGAGGGCTTATAGATGTTTTAACATTTACCGTTTTAATGTTTTTTATATGAGAGGTTATTTTAGATGAAACAAATTCCTCAATTGCCCGCAAAGAAATCTTTACCTGTCCGTGGGGATTATTGAATATTATATTTTTTGTTATAATTTTATAGTCAGACCAGTATATAAACCATATTATTCCCAACAAAATAAGTGCAAATCCTCCAATACCAAATCTTAACAGTTCTTTGTAAAGAAAATGTCTGCTTATTGTTATTATACCAGGTTTTATATAAGATACTGAGAAAAAAAGCATTGTCAGCAAACCCATCAAAATATAAATAAATTCTAAAATTCTTGTAAATATTCTCATATTTATTATATTATATATTTATTATTCTATTTTCTCAAATTTTTAGAAAATTCAGATGTGCAGGATAAGTAAAAATTTACCATGAAGAAAATTAATGAAATAATAAAATTTCTCACACGACAATATCCGGAAACCAAAACAGCTCTTATTCATTCAAATCCTTTTCAGCTGCTTGTTGCGACAATTCTTTCAGCACAAAGTACAGATAAACAAGTAAATAAAATCACTCCGCAACTATTTGAAAAATTTAAAGGACCTGCAGATTTTGCAGGTTCTTCTTTAAAAAAAATTGAACAGATGGTTTCATCAGTAAATTTTTATAAAAATAAGGCTAAATATATATATCAATTAAGTAAAATTCTTACAGAAAAATACAATAATAAGGTTCCTGATACAATGGAAGAATTAATAAAGCTTCCCGGGGTGGCAAGAAAAACAGCCAATGTTGTTCTTTCTCAGGGGTTTGGCAAAAATGAAGGTATAGTTGTAGATACACATGTAAAAAGAGTATCCGCAAGGCTTGGTCTTACCCAGAATACAGACCCTGTAAAAATAGAAGAAGACCTGATGAAGATAATCCCTAAAACCCAATGGAAGGATTTTGCCTTTCGCTTAATACTTCATGGAAGAAATATATGTATAGCAAAAAAACCCAGATGTCAGTTATGTATAATAGAAAAATTATGTCCTTCAAGTATTTTAAAAAAAGGGAAAATTTAAGATTTGTCATACTATTTGGTTTAGTAATAATTTTTTCTGGTTGTTCTTTTACTATAGGAACAAAATCCTCCTATCAAAGTAAAAATTTAAGTTCTTATGGTTGCTATCATATTGTTAGAAAAGGTGAAGATTTATATATGATTTCTTTATATTATGGTGTCCCTGTTCCCAAAATAGAATCAGCAAATGAATTATCATCCAGTCTTATATATCCAGGAGAAAAACTTTTTATCCCCGGGGTAAATAAAAAACAGCCTTCTTATGCTTTGGTTCCTTCTTATGAACCTATGCCAACCAATTACCCCCAACAGGAACAAATAAAACCGGAAACGCATTTTTATGATATTATAAAAAAGAAACCATTTATATGGCCGGTAAAAGGTAAAATTGTTGGAAGATATGGAGAATTTGGTAATCAAGGTATTGATATAGAGGCAAACAATAACACAAATGTGATTGCTGCAGCAAATGGAAAAGTAGAATATAGCGGCTGGACAGAAAAATATGGACCTACAATTGTTATTGTCCACAACAACATATACACCATTTATGGCCATAATATAACAATGGAAGTACATCAGGGACAAAAAATAAAACAGGGACAGATTATTGCTAAAATAAACAGCAGATATACAAAAGGATATCTGCATTTTGAAATAAGAAAAAAAACAACTTCTGTAAATCCTTTAAATTATCTTGCAGAGGAGCAAAATGGCAAATAGAATGGAATATGAAGCAATAGAAGAAAAAATCTTAAACCCATACGCTGTGTTTAGCGGGAAAAACAGGGGAAGGCTGTTTAAAGAAAAGGAACATCCCTATAGAACATCTTTTCAAAGAGATAGAGACAGAATAATACATTCTACAGCTTTTAGAAGATTAGAATACAAGACCCAGGTATTTATTTATTATGAGGGTGATTACTATAGAAACAGGCTTACCCATACAATAGAGGTTCAGCAGATAGCAAGAACCATTGCCAGAATTTTGGGAATAAATGAGGACATTACAGAAGCCATTTCTCTTGCCCATGATATTGGACATACACCTTTTGGACATAAAGGAGAATCAGTTTTAAATGAACTCATGAAGGATTTTGGAGGATTTGAACATAACAAACAGGGACTTCGTATTGTAGATAAACTTGAAAAAAGATATAAATCTTTTGATGGACTAAATCTGACCTATGAAGTAAGGGAAGGAATTATAAAACACTCAACAACCTATGATAAACCAGGGAAAAATGAATTTTCAGAATATCCTTCTTCAAGTCTTGAAAGTCAGGTGGTAAATTTTGCTGATGAAATAGCATACACCTGCCACGACATTGATGACGGTTTAAAATCCAATATAATAAAGGAAGAAGAATTAGAAAAAGAAACAATATGGGGTTTTGTTATAAAAGAAATAAAAAAATCTTTAGATAAAGAATATGAGTTAAAAAGAACAGCAGGAGTCCGATATTTAATAAATTTTTTAGTGGAAAATCTTATAGAAGAAACAGAAAAAAATATAAAAAAGTATAGTCCTAAAGATGTAGAAGAAATAAGAAAAATGTCTCCTATAGCTGGTTTTAATCCGGAACTTAATAAATATTTCACTATTCTTAAAAAATTTCTTCTTGACAATATGTATATGCACTATAGAGTCCTCAGAATGGCAGAAAAAGCATTAATGATAATTGAAGGGCTTTTTAATAAATATAAAAATGAACCCAAGATTCTCCCCACACATGTATATTCAAGGATATCCTCTGAACAAAAAGAAATAATTATATGCGATTATATTGCCGGGATGACTGATAGATTTGCTCAGGAAGAATATAAAAAACTTTTTTACATATAATTTATGGATAAAAAAACAGTCCTAATAATTCTTAATCTGATAAATAATATTGGATATTCAAAGCTTCAACAATTAAAAAACCAGTCTGGCGGCACAGAAAATATTCTTTCTCTTCCACCTGAAATAATTAAAAATATTTTACCAGAAACTACAGCATATAAACTAACAAACTGGAAAACTTTGCCATGGGAAAAAGAATTAGAAGAAATAGAAAAAAAGAAAATAAATATTATAACCATTGAAGATGAAAATTACCCATATCTTTTAAAACAAATTCCAAGTCCTCCAATAGTTTTATATGTCCAAGGCAGACTATCCCCTGATGATTTATGTCTTGGCATTGTTGGAACAAGAATGCCTTCAATATATGGAATATCCATGGCAGAAAAATTTTCTTCAGAATTAGCCTGTTATGGTATATGTATTATCAGCGGCATGGCAAGAGGAATTGATTCTTTTGCGCATAAAGCATGTCTTAAGGTCAAAGGAAAAACAATTGCCGTAATTGGCGCAGGATTTAATAATATATATCCTGCTGAAAATATAAAACTTTTTGAAGAAATCGTAAATACCGGCGCGGCTATTTCTGAATTTTCTCTCAATACTTTTCCCTATAAAACAAATTTCCCCAGAAGGAACAGGATAATATCAGGATTAAGCAAAGCAGTGTTGATTATTGAGGCAGGTATTAAAAGCGGAGCACTCATAACTGCGCATATGGCAGTGGAACAAAACAGGGATGTCTTTGTTCTTCCTTCAGATGCAAACAGACTAACAGGAAAAGGCAATAACCAGCTGATTAAAGAAGGTGCATTCCTTGTGGAAAATGTCCAGGATATCATTGAAAATCTTGGGATTGAAAAAGAACAAAAATCAGTTATTAAGGAGAAAAAACATATAAATCTGACAGAAGAGGAAAAAACAATAACAGATATTTTAAAAGGGAAATGTCTGCACTTTGAAGAACTCATTCTTTTAACAGGGATGTCAGCCCAAAATCTTATGCAGATTCTGACTTCTCTTGAACTTAAAGGTGCTGTCACTTCAAAATCCAACAACTTCTTTGAATTATAAGTTCCTATAAAATTTATTTTTAATGGATTGCAGGTGTTGTATTTTTATCCTATAATATTATCCAATAATCATAAAAGGTAAAACAATGAATAAAGATGAAATGAAAATATACTGGCATACCAGTTCACATATTCTGGCTCAGGCAGTAAAAAGACTTTATCCTGAGACAAAACTTGGTATTGGTCCTGCTATTGAAGAAGGGTTTTATTATGATTTCTACAGGGAAATCCCTTTTACTCCACAGGATATTGAAAAAATAACAACAGAAATGGAAAAAATCATTAAAGAAAATTTTCCTGTGGAAAAAATAGAATATGATAAACAAAATGCAGAAGAAATACTTAAAGATGAAAAATTTAAATTGGAAATTTTAAAAGAAATACCTGATGAAAAGGTGTCTTTTTACAGACAGGGAGAATTTATTGACCTATGTAAAGGACCGCATTTATCTTATACTGGCAAGATAAAATTTTTTAAATTATTGAGTATATCCTCCTCTTATTGGAAAGGTAATGAAAAAAATCCTTCTATGCAGAGAATCTATGGTATAAGTTTTCCTGAAAAAAAAGATTTAAATGAATACTTACAAAGAATTGAAGAGGCAAAATCAAGGGACCACAGGATACTCGGACCTAAAATAGGTCTTTTTTCTCTTCAACAGGAATTTGGCCCGGGATTGGTCTTCTGGCATCCAAAGGGAGCAATAATAAGAAAAATTATAGAAGATTTCTGGAAGGATATACATTTGGAAAATGGATATCAGCTTTTATATACACCACATATCGCAAACATCAAATTATGGGAAATGTCCGGACATATTGAATTTTATAAAGAAAATATGTACCCTCCCATAGAAATTGATGAAAAAATCCTCTATCAGTTAAAACCTATGAACTGCCCATTCCATATACTTATTTACCAGGATACTGTGAGAAGTTATAGGGAATTACCCCTAAGATGGGCTGAACTTGGAACAGTATACAGACTTGAAAAAATTGGTGTCCTTCATGGACTTTTAAGGGTAAGAGGTTTTACGCAGGATGATGCACATATTTTTTGCAGGGTGGAACAGATAGAAGAAGAAATTATGAAAATTCTCCAACTTGTTTTGTTCTTTCTGAAAAGTTTTGGATTTGATAAGTATGAAGTCTTTCTTTCCACAAGACCTGATAAGTTTGTTGGTTCAATTGAAAACTGGGAAAAAGCCACAAATGCCCTTACACAAGCATTAAAAAAGAAAGACTTCCAATATCAGATTGACCCTGGAGAAGGAGTATTTTACGGTCCCAAAATAGACATAAAAGTAAGAGACTGCCTTAATAGATTATGGCAGTGCACAACTATACAGGTTGATTTTAATATTCCTGAAAGATTTAATCTAAGGTTTGTAAATGAAAAAAATGAGTTTGAACAGCCTATAATGATTCACAGGGCAATAATGGGTTCCCTGGAAAGATTTTTTGGTATTTTGATTGAACATTATAATGGGAATTTTCCGCTCTGGCTTGCTCCTGTTCAGATAAAAATACTTCCTATTTCAGAAACATTCTTTGAATATGGAGAAAAAATTTTAAAAATATTACAGAAAGAAAAATTCAGGGTCCGGATGGATACTTCCCAGGAAAAGCTAAACAAAAAAATAAAAATTGCAGAAGAAGAAAAAATATCTTATATTTTTATTGTTGGAGAAAAAGAAGAAAAAGAAAACACTATTGCAGTAAGAAAACATGGAAAAGGAATGCTTGGAACCTTTACAATAGAGGATATAATAAACATATTAAAAAAAGAAATAAATACCAGAGTTTATTTAGATGAAAACAATCTATAAATCTTAAAAAAATGGCTATAGTTTTTTCAGTTCTGTTTCTTATATTTTTATACGGAATAACTGCTTATCTGGTTATAACCAGATACTAAGTTATAAAATTCATGATAGATTTTGGAGTAAGTCCTGAAAAACAAAAAGAACTTTCCGGGAAAATGCAAAAATTTGGGATAAAAGAATCAGATATTATTGAAAATTTTATCCGCTCAGCCGGGCCTGGAGGTCAAAATGTCAATAAAACCTCTACGGCTGTTTATCTTAAACACCTGCCTACAGGAATAGAGGTAAAATGTCAAAACACCCGTTCTCAATCTTTAAACAGATATTTTGCAAGAAAAATATTAGTTCAAAAAATAGAAGACCAGATTCTTGGCCGTCTTTCTTCTGAAAAACAAAAAATAGAAAAAATAAAAAGACAAAAAAGAAAAAGGTCCAAAAGAGCCAAGGAAAAAACACTCGCATTAAAAAAACAAAAATCGGAAATTAAAAAATCAAGAAAACATATAAAAGAATTGTATAATATTGTATAGAACCTTCCTAAAAATGTATATAACAAGGAGAAATATTTATGAAAAAAGATGATAATGGTTTTAAACAATTTGTAACATCTCTTGTAAAAAAACACGGAACACCTCTTTTTTTAATATCTGAGTTAAAATTAAAAGAAAGGGTTGAATATTTTAAAAAATTATTGCCTGGTGTTGTTCCATATTATGCAGTAAAAGCAAATCCATCCCTGGAAATTCTGAAAACTTTTGCATCTCTGGGACTATATTTTGATGTGGCATCAGAAAAAGAGATAGAAACTATACTCAAACTCGGTGTATCACCTGATAAACTTATCCTTTCCAATTCCGTAAAATCCCCACCTCTTATAAAATTTGCCAAAGAAAAAAATGTTTTACTCTTTACATTTGACTCTGAATACGAAATACAAAAAATAGCAAAATATGCACCGGGCAGCAGGGTGATAGCAAGAATAAAAGTTCCAAATGTTGGCTCTGTGGTTGAATTATCTCTTAAGTTTGGACTGGAACCGGAAGATGTTATTCCATTGCTTGTAAAGGCAAAAAAACTTGGTCTAAAACCTGAAGGTATTAGTTTTCATGTAGGTTCCCAGTGTACAAGGGTGGAAAACTATTTAGAATCTTTTGAACTTACATCAATGATTTTAAAAGATGCCCAGGCAAAAAACATATCCTTGAATATTGTAGATATTGGCGGAGGATTTCCCATAAAACATTTTAATCACGAGGAAGGTATTTTTGAAGAAATGGCTCCTGTTTTAAATAAAGAACTGCACCGTATATTTAATAAATCCATTCAGATAATTGGAGAACCAGGAAGAGCTCTGGTAGGCCCATGCTGTACTCTGGTAATGAGGGTAATTGGTAAATCCATTAGAAAAAACAAACACTGGTATTATCTGGATGACGGAGTTTATGGATGTCTTTCAGGAATTATTTATGACCATTGCAAATACCAGTTTAATGTTTTTAAAAAAGGCTCTGTACAAATTTCAACACTTGCAGGCCCAACCTGCGACTCTTTTGATATTATATCTGTCAGTGAAGACCTTCCTGAATTAGAAATAGGGGACATCATTTATGTAAAAAACATTGGAGCCTATTCAATAGCAACTGCAACAAATTTTAACAGCATACCTGTGGCAAAAACTATAGTGATTTAATAAAATATAAACATAACACAATTTTTGGTAATGAGTTACCCTTATGTTATAATTAAATATATTTTTATTTTAATATCTTAAAATCAATATATTACCTATTATTAACATGAAAAAAAATTATAGAACAAGGACAGACCTAAAAAATTTACCAGACTGGATGAAAAACAAAAAATGCCCGCACAAGGATAAATATCTTTCAGGAAAAAGAATTCTTTCAAAGGGTATAACAGGAAAAGAAAAATTAATTGATATTATAGATAATACATTTCTTGCTTACAATTCAGCCCGCCTGAAAGAGGCAGCCAAACTTTTTACAGAAAAAATGCTGGAGAACGATGTAACCGTGGGAATGAGTCTGGCAGGAGCTTTAACACCTGCGGGAATTGGTTGTTCCTGCATTATCCCTCTTATTAATGCAGGATTTGTTGACTGGATTGTAGCAACAGGCGCAAATCTTTATCATGACCTTCATTTTGCCTTTAATCTTCCTCTTTATAAAGGGTCTTTTGTTGTTGATGATACTGATTTAAGAAAAAATGATGTTGTAAGAATTTATGATGTTTTTTTAGGTTATACAGATTGTCTTATGAAGACAGATGAAATTCTCAGAAATATACTCATTCAACCTGAATTTCAGAAAGAAATGGGAACAGGGGAATTTTATCATCTGTTAGGGAAATATGCCTCTGGATGGGAGAAAAAAACCGGATTTAAAAATGTATCTGTTCTTGCTGCTGCATATAATGCAGGAGTTCCTCTTTACACAAGCTCACCAGGAGATTCAACAATTGGAATGAACATAGCAGGACTTGAACTTGAAGGTTTAAAATTAAGAATAAACTCTTCTATTGATGTCAATGAAACAACCTCTTTTGTTCTGGAGGCAAAAAAGTCAGGAGGAAAATCTGCTGTATTATTAATAGGGGGAGGAAGCCCCAAAAATTTTATTCTTCAGACAGAACCACAAATTCAGGAAGTATTAAAAATTAAAGAAGTCGGACAGGATTATTTTATTCAGATTACAGATGCCAGACCCGATACAGGCGGACTTTCCGGAGCAACACCACATGAAGCGGTTTCCTGGGGAAAGGTAGACCCGGACAAACTTCCGGATGCAATTGTTTGTTATGTGGATTCTACCATTGCCCTTCCATTAATTACACATTATGCCCTTGCAAAAAGAAAAAAAAGAACATTAAAAAAATTATATTTTAAAAGAAAAGAATTATTTGAAAAATTAAAAAAAGAATATTTTCTTAATAACTTCTCTAAAAAAAATCAGTAATTGATTCATTGGTATACCTATCTTTTTTCAGAAACATCCTCAAGATTTTGACAAAAGGTCTTATTTATTATAAATTAATATATATTAATTTAATGAATAATTACCTTGACTGGGATAATTATAAAAGGATTGATTTTTGTTGCATAAAATGCCCAGTCTACAAAATAAATTAAAGAAAGATCCAAAAATAATTTTTATTATTGTTATTTTTGTTTTTGTCTTTATTATTTTGTTGATATCTCACTTAACAGCAACTAAACAGCAAACACAAAATTCCAATCAAAATACAACAGGATTACTTGGTATATCAGGCATAACAGGTCAAATCTATAACAAAAAAATAGAGGCACAGGTAGGTAATGTTTCTAATAATATTCAAAATTTTCAGTCCCAATTAAATCTTCTTCAAAAACAAAATCAGGCATTAGAAGACCAGAATAAACTTCTAAATGGAGAAATTACACATCTTAATAGAACCGTAGACAAAAAAGTAGACAGAAAACTTGATGAGGCTATGGGTAAGATAGAAGCAAAAATATCAAACATTATTCCTTCTTCTCAACAGGCGCCTGCACCACTTACACCACAACAGGAAAGATTACAGATTATTACTATTCCAAAGAAAAAAATAAAACAAACATCTTTTAATAACAAAGAGATTTATTTACCAGCAGGGTCTTTTGTTCAAGGGACTTTGATAAGCGGAGTTTTTGCACCAGAAAATAAAACAACACCTCTGCCAGTGGTATTTTCTGTTAATCAGGCTTTTGATGGGCCTTCCGGGAGTAAGATACCTGTCAAGGGAATGCTTGGAATAGGAAAAGCACAGGCAGACATAAATTCACAAAGAGCAATCATTCAGGTTGTCAGACTTGCTTATGTATTTCCAGACGGACATGTATGGGAACAGAAAGTCAATGGCTGGGTATGTGGTTCAGATGATATTCTTGGAGTAAAAGGCAAACTTATTCAAAATACAGGCAAAGCATTAGCAGGTGCATTTCTATCAGGATTTTTATCAGGGACTTCACAGGCATTATCACAGGCAGAAACATCTACGCAGGAAACTACATCAGGCACTTATCAGACAAATGTTACAGGTAGCACTACAAAGTATGGTCTGTATTCAGGACTTGCCTCTGCGGCAGGAAATTTATCTAACTATTATTCAGGCATGCTTAATCAAATAATAACGGCAATCAAAGTCAAAGCAGGAACACCAATAGAAATAATAATGGAAAAAGGAGTGACAATTGAGACTGGGAATAATTATAGCCCTTTTAGTAATGGCAATAATCAGTAGTGGTTGTGGAATGTCGCGCTCTATAAAAGAACATACCTCTATGGACAGGATTTATAGAAACGCAGAAAAACAAGGAAACATTGATACAGCCACAGCAATAGCCCAGCAGTTAAAAATACACAGGGCTTTAGGATATGTCAAGCCGTATGTTCCTGTAATCAATCCGCCTGTGGTGAAACGGGCTTGGATTGTCCCTCATGAAACAAAAGGTGGCGCATTGGTTGGCGGATACTGGGTATATGTCATAGTGAAAAAACCTTCCTGGTATATACATACACCAGAAGAAAATATGCCCTCAATCGTAATACCTTATGCAATAAAAAACACTAACAAGAAAAAGGAGAAGAAATAAAAAATGATAACAGAAAGCCAATGGAAGAAACTTTTTGATGAAGGAGAAAGCATAATAGATTATCTTCCTTATTATGCCTGGGAAGAAGAATTTTTTACTTTTGTAGATGGAAGTATTGGCAAGGCTATGGTTATGCCTCAAATACCAGTGGAACTTAAAACAGACACAGAACTTGATGTTTTATCTTCACAGATAGAAGCCCTTATTACAAGATTTAGACCAAATTTCACTTATCAGTTTATACTTCTTTCTACTGCTGACATTACAGATAAAATTGATAAGTATCAATCATACAAAGAAGCAGAACCTTATGGCCAATCAAAGATTTTCTCACAGGGTAAGATAGACAACATTATAAAAGGGACAAAAGGATTTTTCAGGGAAGGGCCAACGACTTACTCTGTAAGGGACTTGCAATTAATTCTTACAATAAGATTTTTCCCGCCACACAGCAAAATGGATATTATTTCAACAGATTTTGTAAATGATGGACACAAACAGGAGCAAATTCTTTTAGACCACTATAATGAATTATGTTCTGTCTTACAAAACCTTAATATAAAGTATCAGGAAATACAGGGAGAACAATTAGTAAGAATTTTAAGTCAGATGGTCGCGCCAAACAGACCACCACGAAATTACAATCCTACAAGACCTATCAGACAACAGGTTTTCCTTACTAATCCGTTAGTAGATGGAGAAGGTTTTCTTTTAGATGGAGTTAAAACAAACATTATCTCATTGGCAGAACTTCCTTTACAGACATTTACAGGAATGTTTTGTGTGGCAAGAGATAGAACCTCTATCATTGACCTATCAAGCAACATAGCCATGGTGGTAAATATTGCATGTAATGACCAGACAGAAGAAGTAGGAAAAGTCAAACAAAAAGGGACTTTTGCTTTCATACACAGGGCAAATATCCTTGGAGACAGGTCAGTAGAAGCAGACCTAATCAAACAGGATTCTGACATGGTTATAGAAAAAGTCTTTGGTCAGGGCAAAAAAATTCTTTCTGTTTCAGTGCATTTTATTATCTGGAAGGATAAAGATACAAACATTGAAAACGAAGTAATCAACACCCTTCATTTTCTTGGTTGTGAAGGAGTAAAAGAAAATCTAATAGGGGCAAGTCTGTTTTTAACTTGTCTTCCTTTTGGTTATGACTATAAATTTGAGAAGTTTTATCAGAGAAGCCATAAAGTCTTGTCTGATAATGTTAGTGATATAGTTCCTATATGGGGTTCAGCCACAGGTTCAAGCACACCAGCGACTATTTTCACAAACAGACAAGGCAGAATATTTTTCTTTGACCCATTTGATAGCAATAGTCCGCATTTCCTTGCCGTAGGAATAACAGGAGCAGGGAAAAGTGTGTTCTGTAATAATCTTATTATGGAAGGACTACGGCTTGGTTCACATATTTTTGTTATAGACAGAGGCGGTTCTTACCAAAGAATATGTGAAGTCAATGGCGGGCAATACATAGAAATAGACCCGAATAATCCTACATGTATAAATCCATTTACTTCTTCTCTTAATCCAGAAAATCTTGCTTTTTTGGTTATGCTTATATCAGAGATGGCAAGCGGTGGTGAAGATTCTGAAAGATTAAGAAGAGAAGAAAGGTCTATAATCCAGGGCGCAATCCAAAACGCTTATTTAAAGGTGGAAGGAAGGCAGGTAACCTTGTCTGATGTGGTAGAGCAATTAAACAAAGATGAATTACTTGGGAAAAGAATAAGTTTAAAATTATTACCATTTTTAAAGAAGGGGCATTATGGCGGATTTTTTGATGGTGAAAATCAACTGGATATAAAAAACAATTTTGTGGTATTTGAGTTAGGAGCACTTGGCGGTTGGAAGGATTTACAAACGGTTCTTTTACTTGCGATTATGTATTTGCTTACAGGAAAGGTCGCAGGTATGAAAGATGTAAGGAAATACCTCTTGATAGATGAGGCGTGGACGCTTTTAAATACAGAAAACACAGCACAATTTATTGAAAATGCTTTTAGGACATTTAGAAAATATAGATGTTCTGTTGGAGCAATCTCACAGCAGATACAGGACTTTTTTAATACAAAAGCAGGTAATTCCATTATGGCAAATGCAGTTAATAGAATTTATCTTGCACAAAACCCGGAAGTGGTTGAGAGTATGAAAGAGCAACTTGGATTAAACAGCATACAGGTAAAAGTCTTAAAGAGTATAAAAACAATCAAAGGCAGGTATTCAGAAGCACTAATCAAGACAGATGAAACTTCTGGTGTAGTGCGACTAATACTTGACCCTGCCAGTTATTGGTTATTTACCACAGACCCAAAGGATATTTCAAAACTTAATGAGGCAATAAGACAAACTGGTAATATAGAAAAAGCAATAGAAACACTTACAAGGAGACAAACATGAAAAAGATAGTTTTAATTGTTTTTCTAACATTAGGAATTTCTTTATGTTATGCAGGCACATACGCAAACACAAATATTTCTTCTAATACAAACACAGACACGCAAAACCAACACAAGCAGTCAGGAGTTGTAAGGTTTTTTCAGGATTGGTTTTCTCCTATGAGTAGAAAAGAAAAGAAGGCTTATGAGAAAGGATATAAAGCAGGTGTCAGAGAGCAGTTAAAGAAATTCAAAGAAAATTTTGTAGATAATCAGGTTCCTTACTATTACTGGCAGACGCCTATTGTCCAGAAAGTAAAAGTCCCGGGCCAGATTGTTAATGGTCTTTTTATACCCAGCCA